>CAMDGJ010000156.1 GCA_945897545.1 Flavobacterium psychrophilum | reverse complement strand
ATCCTCATTACGAAACTTATTGTATTCTGATTTTTGTGAACTATTCAATCCATTTGAAGATTACTTTTTCAACTTACCAACTTATGATGAAAAGACCGATTACATTACTGAATTAGCCAACACAATCACAACAACAAAACAGGAACTTTGGCAGCAATGTTTTAAAAAATGGTTGGTGGCTATGGTTGGTTGTGTACTCGATGATAAAGTAATAAATCATACGGTAATTGTATTTAGTGGTAAACAAGGATTAGGAAAAACAACGTGGGTTGAAAAGTTAGTACCAAAACAATTGAAAGAGTATTTATTTTCAGGAACCATAAACCCCAACAATAAAGATACTTTGGTACAATTGGCTGAATGTATGTTAATTAATTTGGACGAACTAGAAAACCTAAACCGGTCGGAAATCGGCAGCTTAAAAGAAATCATTACAAAAACCCAAATCAGAATGAGAAAAGCCTACGGACACAATAATGAAACAATGCCCAGAAGGGCATCGTTTGCGGGAAGCGTCAATACAGCACAGTTCCTAAACGACAGTACAGGAAGTAGAAGGTTTCTTTGTTTTGAATTGGAAGGCATACAATACCAGCATAATGTAGATATTAATATGGCATTTTCACAAGCATTGTTTCTTTTCAAAAGTGGTTTTAGATTTTGGTTTGACCAAGAAGAAATTAAATCAATTACCGAAAACAACGAACAATACCAATTACGAAGCCCAGAAGAAGAATTGCTTTTAACGTGGTTTGAACCGGTCGAAAGAGAAAATGCTAACGCATTTCTAAACACTTCCCAAATAGCAGCGAAACTAGCAGAAAGAGCTAAAATAACAATCACAGACGGTACAATTAATAAATTAGGCAAAGCACTCAAGAAACACAATTTCATTCGGTTTAATACAAAAAAAGGCTATGTATATTCTCTTAACGAATTTAGTTACGAAGAAGTAGATAATAAAAATAAGGAATTGAAAGAATAAGTTTAAAAGATAAAAATTAAGGGTGCAATTTGCATCCTTTTTTATTAGTTTGAATTGATAAGATTGATAACCAAATTTCACCACAAACATATTTAGTTTTTTTCTTCAAAAATAATCAAGCCAAAACGATAAGAACTAAAGCAAAAGAGTAAATCAATACCATCAGTTTGCATCAAATTATCCAAATAAATCTGTTTTTTATAAAACCATAAAATAAAAAAATGTTTACCTCATTTTTTGCTTATCAATCTTATCAATTCATTCTAAAGCAACTACACGCAATTTAACGTAGAAATATGTATTAATAATTAAATAAAACACCTATTTTTACACCAGTGAATTTCTTAAATATCATATTATCAATTTATTTAGTAGCACTTTCGTGTTTGCCTTGTGCAGATATGGAAGTGAATAGTCTTGCCCATTCTTCGCCAGAAGTTCTGGCAAACCACGATAAACATTCCCACGATAAAGAAAACGATTTGTGTCCACCTTTTTGTGTTTGTAATTGTTGTGGCACACAAATCTTAAATTTTAATCAAGAAATTACATTTGAGTTTAGAAAAGTTTTTACAGAAATTACTACTCAAATTCCAACCTATAAATCCATACTTACTTCTAATTTCTACGGAAGTATTTGGCAACCACCTCAAATAGCATAATGAAACCCGAGTAATTTCGGGTTAGAAAGTTGTGACCTTTTCACAAATAATAGCAAAAGCAATTTTGCTAATCTTCTAATTCATTATACCATTTCAATGTTAGACAAAATCATACAATTCAGTATCAAGAATAAGTTTATAATACTCTTATTTACTTTAGTTCTAGTAGCTTGGGGAAGCTATTCTATAAAAAATCTACCACTCGATGCGCTACCCGATGTAACCAATAATCAAGTACAAATTATTACAACTGCTCCAACTTTAGCTAGTCAAGAAGTCGAGCAGTTAATTACCTATCCTTTAGAACAATCGGTAAAGACTATTCCAAAAGTAATTGAATTACGAAGTATTTCTCGTTTCGGATTATCAGTTGTTACCGTTGTTTTCAAAGACGATGTAGATATTTTTTGGGCAAGAGAACAAATTTTTCAACGGCTTCAAGAAGCAAAAGAAAATATCCCTGCCTATGCGGGTACTCCAGGTCTAGCACCTATTTCAACAGGATTAGGCGAGATTTATCAGTATGATGTTTATGCTAAAAAAGGGTATGAAGATAAATACGATGCAATCAAATTAAGAACCATTCAAGATTGGATTATTATTCCGCAATTACAAGGGATTGAAGGCGTTGCCGAAGTCAGTACTTGGGGTGGAAAACTAAAACAATATGAAATCGCTGTCAATCCAAACACATTAAATAGTTTAGGTGTAACCATTACAGAAATCTTTGACGCATTAGAAAAAAATAACCAAAATACAGGTGGAGCATACATCGAAAAAGACCAATACGCTTACTTCATTCGTGGTGTGGGAATGGCAACAGGGATTAAAGATTTAGAAAACGTAGTAGTCAAAAACAGAAATGGCGCACCTGTTTTAGTTCGTGATGTCGCTACAGTCCGAGAAGGGATTGCATTACGATATGGTGCATCTACAAAAGATGGCAAAGGAGAAATTGTTTGCGGATTAGCATTAATGTTAAAAGGCGAAAACTCTAGTGCTGTGGTTGATAGAGTTAAAGAAAAAATGGAACAAATCAATAAAACCTTACCCGAAGGTGTTGTTGCCGAAGCATTCATTGATAGAGGTAAATTAGTAGATAATGCCATAGGAACAGTTACTAAAAACCTTTTGGAAGGTGCATTAATAGTAATATTTGTATTGATATTATTTTTAGGTAATCTTCGAGCTGGGTTAATTGTAGCATCTGTAATTCCGTTATCAATGCTTTTTGCAGTAATCTTAATGAACTATTTTGGCGTAAGTGGAAACCTAATGAGTTTAGGCGCAATCGATTTTGGAATTATTGTCGATGGAGCTGTAATCATTGTAGAAGCCACAATGCACCATTTGCAAAAACTCAATCGACAAAAAGATTTAACCCAAGCAGAAATGGATAGCGAAGTTTATAAATCGGCTTCAAAAATTCGTAATAGTGCCGCTTTTGGCGAAATTATTATCTTAATTGTTTATTTACCAATATTAGCACTAGTCGGCACAGAAGGAAAAATGTTTAAACCAATGGCAATGACAGTAGGTTTTGCAGTAATCGGAGCATTCATTTTGTCATTAACTTATGTGCCAATGATGAGTGCAATGTTCTTATCAAAAAACACCGAACACAAACCCAACTTTAGCGATAAAATGATGGCGTGGTTCGAAAAAATTTACACACCGTTTTTAGATAAAGCGTTACGTTTCAAAAAAGCAGTTTTAGCCATTTCGTTAGCACTATTTGTTTTTGCAGTTATTGTTTTTCAAAATATGGGTGGCGAATTTATTCCAACCATCGAAGAAGGAGATTTGGCAATCAATGCAACTATTATGACAGGAAGTTCGCTCTCGCAAATGGTGGAAACCACAACCAAATACGAAAAAATATTAAAAGCAAAGTTCCCAGAAATTAAAACTATTGTTACTAAAATTGGAAGCGGAGAAATTCCAACCGACCCAATGCCAATAGAAAGTGGCGATTTAATTATTGTTTTAAAAGACAAATCAGAATGGACATCTGCTGACAATTGGGAAGATTTAGCCAATTTGATGAAAGAAGAAATGGAAGCTATTCCTGGAGCGAATATCGAAATTTCTCAACCTATTCAAATGCGTTTCAACGAATTAATGACAGGAAGCCGAAGCGATATAGCCATTAAAATTTTTGGTGATGATTTAGAAGTTTTAGATACAAAAGCCAAAGAGTTAATTTCTAAAGTAAATAACATTGAAGGTGTAGGTGATTTAAAAGCCGATAAAGTAACTGGTTTACCACAAATCACAGTAAAATACGATTATAATAAGATTGCCTTATATGGATTAAATATTGCCGACATCAATCAAATTATACGTTCTTCATTTGCAGGAGAAAGCGCAGGGAAAATCTATGAAGAAAGCAAACGTTTTGATGTAGTAGTCCGCTTAAACAAAGACAATCGTAACGATATTACTGATGTGAGCAATTTATTTATCCCATTACCAAATGGACAACAAGTACCACTTTCGCAAGTGGCATCTATCGATTACGAGCAAGGTCCGGTACAAGTTTCTCGTGAAAATGGAAAACGTAGAATAACCGTGGGTTTAAATGTTCGTGGTCGTGATGTAAAAAGTGTTGTCGAAGAAATTCAACAAAAATTAGAAACCAGTTTTAAACTTCCTGCTGGGTATTATGTTACCTATGGCGGACAATTTGAAAATTTGGTGGAAGCCAACAAACGCCTTTCGGTAGCTTTACCAATCGCTTTAGGATTAATTATGGTTTTGCTGTTTTTCACTTTCAATAGTGTGAAACAAGCGGCGTTAATTTTCACAGCCATTCCATTATCAGCAATCGGTGGTGTTTTTGCACTTTGGTTACGAGGAATGCCATTTAGTATATCGGCAGGAATTGGATTTATTGCTTTGTTTGGAATAGCAGTTTTAAACGGAATTGTCCTAATATCCTATTTCAACCAACTGAAATCAGAAGGAATAACCGACCCATTACAACGGGTTTTAATAGGTACAAAAACAAGATTAAGACCAGTATTAATGACTGCTGCTGTAGCTTCATTAGGATTTTTGCCAATGGCATTATCTACAAGTGGCGGAGCTGAAGTACAAAAACCATTAGCAACGGTAGTTATTGGTGGATTATTTTCGGCAACATTACTAACCTTAATCGTTTTACCAATTTTGTATTTATTATTTGAAAAGGGAATTAAAAGAAGAAAAAAAATTTCAAATCCAATTGTAACAATACTCGTTTTATTAATCAGCACATTTTCGTTTGCGCAAAACAGCCAAGCAATAACTTTAGAAAAAGCTATTGAAAAAGCCAAAGCGAATAACATAGATTTAAAAATTGCCGATAAAGAAATTGAAAAACAAACGCTTCTCAAGAAAACTGCGTTTCAAGTAGATCCTTTACAAGTACAATACCAAGGCGGACAATTTAATAGTGTTGATTACGACCACAATGTTTCTATTCAACAGTATTTTCCTATTGGTAAAATCACAAAAGCAAATCGCCAACTTCAAGAGGAATTAGCAAAATTGGCTGAAAAGCGAAAAGCATTAACAGAATATGAAATTGAAAAAGCAGTATCATTAGCCTACTATCAATATTTATATGGTGTTTCTATTCAAAAACTAAATAATGAGTTATTTGAAATTTATTCCAAATTCCTTAAAAATGCAGAGCTTCGTTTTCAAACAGGAGAAAGTGGCAATATCGAAGTCATTAGTGCTAAAGCCAAATCGAAAGAAATCGAAACCCAAAAAGCACAGTTAGAATATGATTTGGTGGTTTATCAAAAGCAATTGCAATACTTTGTTCAAACGGATGAAAACATAGTTCCTGATGCTAATACACCATTGCAATATGCCAATCCAACCGATTTGAATAACACTAAAGTAGAAGGATTAGTAAACGATTATTACACACAGCAAATTTCTGTATACCAAAAAGAGGCCAATACTTTTAAAGCGATGCGAACACCAAAATTAGGTTTGGGTTACTTCGGACAAACCATCGATACCAAATCCTATTTTCAGGGTTTTACAGCAGGTTTACAAATTCCTTTATTTGGTGGTGCAAATACAGCTAAAGCCAAAGCATCACAAATTAGTATGTCGCAATCGCAGTTAGAATTAGATAAAAGTAAACTGACTTTAAAATTGCAAAAAGAAGAATTACAAAATGAGTTCGAAAAACAGAAAAAGGCACTTGTATATTACCAAAACGAAGGCTTACAATATGCTGAACAAATTATTACCACAGCTCAAAAAAGTTATGCCAATGGCGATATGGGTTACTGGTCATACATTAGTTTTTTAAACCAAGCCATTGACATTAAAAAGCAAAATGCAGAAGCCGTTAATACTTACAATCAAAGTGCTATTCAATTGCAATTCCCATCATTCAACAACAATTAATATTCAACAATATGAAAAATACGATAATAAAAACAACTTCAAAAAGTATAAATAAAGGCTATTTATTACTTCTTGTTTCTTGCTTCTTTCTTCTAACTTCTTGTGGCGAAAAGAAAACCGAAGAAACCCACGAAGAAGAAAAGTCAGAAACCGAAGTAGCGTTAACCGAAGCACAATTTAAAACGGTTGGCATCGAAACTGGTAGTATAGAAATGAAAAATCTTAATACAGTAATCAAAGCTAATGGATATACGGCAGTTCCGCCACAAAATATGGCTAATATATCTACTTTAATTGGTGGTGTGGTAAAAGATATTTATGTGTTAGAAGGAACTTACGTTGCAAAAGGTAAAACTTTGGCAACCATTCAAAACCTCGAAGTTACAGAAATGCAGGAAGATTACAATTCCGCTATTGCTAACATTGAATACCTGCAATTAGAATACAATCGTCAAAAAACATTAAGCGATGAAAATGTAAATCCCCGCAAAACATTTCTAGAAGTAAAATC
>CAMDGJ010000155.1 GCA_945897545.1 Flavobacterium psychrophilum | reverse complement strand
AGTCAAAAACCGACTCATACAACCTACAATAAAAAACAGTTATAAAAATAAAAACGCTTATAACGGATGTGTAAAATCCTGTTATAAGCGTCTTTTTATTCTTTAGAAAACCGCGCTGATCAAAACAAGAGAGGTTTTTCAGTGCCCTCAAAAATAGATCCCGAATTAAAGGAAACAATTAAGACGCTTGCCGAAGAAGAGTCTCAAGTAATCATCCATTTGTGCCTGAACTACTCCTCACAGGGTAGAATGCGAATTTGGAATTCTACTTTTTTAGTTCCGCACCATTCAGGAAAAAAAAGTCAACTTGTACATTCAGAAAATATTGGTATATATCCCAACTGGTCTCCTTGTGTTATAGGTAAAAACTACTGCACCCTAATTTTTAAGGGGTTACCAAAAGATTGTAGCATTTTTGACCTCATAGAAGAAATCCCTGAACCGGATGGATTCATTATTCATAATATCCGCCGTAACAATTCAGATGTTTACCATCTTGAGATTAATTATTGAAGAAAAAAAATAAACTAAAGTATGTGATGATATTAATATATTTAAACCATTAATAATAAAAGACATAAGTATATAATTACTTAGCTTTTTGTATGTGTTTAATCTAAGTCAATATAGACTGCCCAGTACATGAACTCTTTAAAGTATTTGTAAAACAAAAGGCGTTCCGTTATGGCTCGCCTTTTGTTTTGTTTAAATAAAAATAGTAACCTATTCGATTAAGAACGAGTTGTAGAATTAATAAATCTTAAAGTTAATATTTTTTATAATTCTGCATCATATAACACTTAATTCAGTAATTTTGCATAGTGAACAAATCAGTAAACATAGCAACAATTTTTCCAAAACACTTATTTTGGGATATGGATTATAGTAAACTTAATCTTTCTAAAGACAAGGCTATTATTATCCAAAGGGCTTTGTTTGCAACAACTCCAGAAACATTTGAAACAGACATTCTAAAATTAGAAACACTATATTCTGCTAAAGACATTGTTAAATACTTAAAATTAACAACAGAGAATATCAGTAACAAAGTGTGTTTAAGTGTGGCAAAAAGATACAATGTAAAACCATTTCTTCGTTTTGCACTTTAATTGATCAAGCAAACTCTGGGCGAAGATTAAGTCAAATAAACCAATCAAGTTTATTATGCAATTTTAAGTTTATTAAACGAGGGCAACTTTTATTTTTAAAACTTCCAATAGCAGCAAAATCTATAATTTTACGTTCCGAAAATCATCTAAAAAAGAAAACATATCGCACATCACAATGCGAAATAATTTACTTTTTCTAAATTCAACGGCGATTATCGCCGTAATATTTAATTTACATAGATTAAATAATTTACATTATCTTTGTATGACGGCGATTAACACCGCAATAAGCTAAACTTTTAAATTATGGCTATAAATGTAATACGAAGAAAAGAGTTATACGAAATAATGCCAGAGGGCTTAATAGCCACTCATAAATGGCTTATGGAAAATAATTTTAGCCGTCACGCAATAGATAATTTGGTAAAAAGCAATCAAGTAGAATCTATAAGCAAAGGGGTTTATGTTAGAAATGTTAGCAAAATAACTTGGCAATCGGTGGTTTTCTCGTTGCAATCAGTATTGAAATTAGATTTTGTTGTAGGCGGTTTAACAGCGCTTGAAATGCAAGGATTATCACATTACTTATCACTTTCAGAAAATAAAATAGTGCATTTATTCGGAAATGATGTACTGCCAGAATGGGTAACAAATTTAGATTTGAATGTGAAATTTGTTAGACATACTACAAATAGTTTATTTGTTGAAAATTCAGAAGAAAACAAACAATTTCAACCTTTTACATCAGAAAGGGATTGGGATAATGACAATAGAAAATTAATACTATCTACAACAGAAAGAGCCTATCTTGAAGTATTGTTAGACGTACCACAAAAAATAACTTTTGAACACGCCGACCAATTAATGCAAGGACTAACGACATTGTCACCCAGAAATTTACAAAAAATACTGGAATGCTGTCAAAATGTAAAAGTAAAACGGCTTTTCTTTTGGTTTGCAGACCGACAGAATTATGTTTGGTTGGGTAAAATAAATCGAGAAAACATAACATTGGGTTCTGGAAATAGAATGCTCATAAAAGGCGGAAAATTAGATACTAAATATAAAATAACAGTTCCAGAATGGCTTTAGGCGCAAACAATATATACCGTAGACAAGTACAACTTTTAGTTCGTGTTTTACCATTGGTAGATACCGAAAAATGTTTTGCATTAAAAGGAGGAACTGCAATCAATTTGTTTTACAGAGCATTGCCTCGACTTTCGGTTGACATCGATTTGTTATACATCCCGATGGATGATCGAGAAACAGCATTGCTAAATATTAAAGCAGCTTTGTCAAGATTAAGTATACTTATTCAGCAGAAAATACCACGAACTAAAGTACAAAATACACACGACCAAAGCGATGCACTACGATTAATAGTAAGTCAAGATTAAATACGTATCAAAGTAGAATTATCACCAGTGATAAGAGGAACTGTTTTTTCAGAAGTTAGAATGGAAGTTGCTGAAGAAGTGGAAAAAGAATTTGGATATGCAGAAATGCAAGTGGCTTCACTTCCAGATTTATATGCAGGTAAATTATGCGCAGCTTTAGACAGACAGCATCCAAGAGATTTATTTGACGTGAAATTTCTTCTCGAAAATGAAGGTTTAACAGATAATTTACGGAAAACATTTTTAATATTTCTAATAAGTCATCAACGACCAATGTCAGAACTATTAGCTCCAAATCGAAAAGATATTAGCGAAATTTACGAAACCGAATTCAAACAAATGGCAGAAGTAGCTGTTCCTTTAGAACAATTGGAAGAAGCTAGAGAGAATTTAATTCACCAAATCAATTCTCAAATGACAGACAATGAAAAGAAATTTCTTTTGTCTTTCAAAAGCAAAAATCCTGATTGGACTTTATTAGAAATGGAAAATAGTACTGTTATTGCTAATCTTCCTTCGGTAATTTGGAAAATGATAAATCTTGAAAAAATGCCTGTTCAAAAGCACAAAGAAGCGTATGATAAATTGGAAAGCATTCTATATCCAATGGACAAAAAATAGATAGTGAAACCATTTTTTATAATTACAACGTCTTTTATTATTTAATGGTAAAGGTCGTTTTACATTTCAATTGCCACTCCTTTGCCAGCACTCTAAAAAATTACTGGCACAGTTTTTTAGAAAAAAAATTTACGCTTCGCAACTTGCACCAGTAATTTTTTCACAAGCTGCATTAGAGTTTAATATTATTATGACTGATAACTATATCTCTATACCTTAGGCAAAAAAACAATTCCAAAATAACATTTCCGTCACAAACATCACGGGCACCCGAGAGCTTTGCTCGAACAGGCGAAGCAATCAATAGGTCTCTCTACGGTCGTTCCCTTTGTTTCGTTCGGCTGTTCCAGTCGGTCGTGCCTCCCTCCGTTCCACAGACACTTCACAGCACAAAAAAATAAGGCAGCCAAAAAATAGTCAACCTCATTTTTTCCATCGGTAATAACTTCCATTGATCACTTGTAGAACTTTGCACATTTTTTCAAAAAGGACAATTCAAGGATGTATTATTTTACAAAGAAGATCTTCAAAAAAATGCTGAACGCAGCTATCATCCTGGCGAATAAATCATAGGCTGCGTAGAATTATTTTATGATGCGATACAGGAATTAACTTTTGTTTTGGTTTGTATTATTATTATTATTTAGATATTTGTTAAAAAAAAATTAGCAATGAAAAATTTACTATTTTTATTTTATGGAATTTTACTAATTACAAATCAAACTTTTGCACAATTGAAGCCAGTTCAATACAAGGATGGAAATCAAAATCTTAATGGTTTTAAAATTGCTCCCATAAAAAAGAGTATTGAAAAACCTGGAATTCTAATCCTTCCCGCTTGGATGGGAATTGACAAATTGTCGAAAGACACTGCAGAAAACTTGTCTAAATTGGGCTATTACGCATTCGTAGCCGACATTTATGGAGAAGGCAATTATCCAAAAGATTATGCTCAAGCTGGGAAAAATGCTGGCTTTTACAAAACCAATTATAAAGAGTACCAAAAAAGGATTGCATTAGCATTAGATCAATTAATCCAATCGGGAGCAAATCCTGATAATATTGTTGTAATTGGCTATTGTTTTGGAGGCACTGGAGCGCTTGAAGCGGCTCGAGCGAATATGAATGTAAAAGGTGTAGTATCTTTTCACGGAGGATTGGGTAAAGATGCAACTCGAACAGTAGAACCAATAACAGCGAAGGTTTTAGTGTGTCACGGAGCAGATGATCCTTATGAATCCGCAGCAGAAATTACTGCTTTTCAACAAGAAATGCATGATACAAAAGCCGATTGGCAAATGATTTATTATGCCAATGCTGTTCATTCTTTCACCAACCCAGAATCTGGAACTGATAACTCAAAAGGTGCAGCTTATAATAAAAAAGCAGCAATGAGGTCTTGGGAACATTTTAAAATTTTCCTGGCTGAAGTTTTAAAAAAATAAAATATAAATTGAAATATTAATACTTAGTCTATTCATAATGAAAAAAATTCTAATTCTTTTATTACTCGTCGTATCACTTTCGTGTACCTCTCAAAAAAACAGCGTCTTGGATGTAAGTCCAACGGAATATATGAAGTCGATAACCGCGCAGGATTTAAAAACACATCTTTACATTGTAGCATCAGATGAAATGCAAGGTCGGGAAACAGGCTCTGCTGGACAGAAAAAAGCGGGAGAATATCTTATCAATCAATATAAGACTAATACTGTTTCTTTTCCAAAAGGGGCAACGGATTATTATCAAAAAGTTCCTGCTTCGTTCTTGAATGCAATTCGCAATGACAACTTACCCGATTCTGAAAATATTTGGGCTTTTATTGAAGGTTCAGAAAAGCCGAACGAAGTAATCGTGATTTCTGCCCACTATGATCATATAGGAATAAAAAATGGCGAAATATACAATGGTGCCGATGATGATGGTTCTGGAACTGTTGCATTACTTGAAATTGCACAAGCTTTTTCTATAGCCAAAAAAGAGGGTCACGGACCAAAACGTTCAATACTATTTCTTCATGTAACGGGCGAAGAGCACGGACTATTGGGTTCCAGTTATTATTCCCAAAATCCATTGTTTCCTTTGGCTAACACAATAACCGACATCAATATTGATATGATTGGCCGCCACGATGCGTTTCACAATGATTCTAGTAATTATGTCTATTTAATAGGTTCTGATTATCTTTCTTCCGATTTATTTACTATTTGCGAGGACGCCAATAAAAACTATGTAAACTTGTTTTTAGATTACAAATACAATGATAAAACGGATCCCAATCGGTTTTATTACCGCTCAGATCATTACAATTTTGCAAAAAATGGCATTCCAGCTGTTTTTTTATTTACAGGAGTACACGCTGATTATCACAAAGCAACAGATGAAGTAGATAAAATTGAATTTGATGCTTTGGCAAAAAGAACGCAATTGGCGTTTACTATTGCTTGGGAATTGGCGAACAGAGAAAATCGACCGGTGGTTGACAAAAGCGGGAATTAAGTTACAGATCGTAGGTTGAAATTTTCAATCTCTAAAATTAATCCAACAAAAAAAGCCTCGAATTTCTTCGAAGCTTTTGCGTTCTGGGTGGCTGACCGGGTTCGAACCGGCGACCCTCGGCACCACAAACCAATACTCTAACCAGCTGAGCTACAACCACCATTTTTAACGAGTGCAAATATAGTATTAAAGTTTTCTTTTACAAAGAAAATAGTCAAAAAATTATATCAAGTCGCTTAAGCTATTGACTGCCAAATATCTTTCGACCGTGAATCCTTCAGCATAATCAGTGCCAATTAATCTTCCTAAATCCTGAGCTCTATAATTAATACTTTCCAAAAAGTTTTTTGATGCTATCAATGTTTCAGGTTCATCAGAATTTGGATTATAAAACTGGGAACTATAGGCTAAAATTGATTCCGCTTTTTTGTTGTTAAATCCTGAAATATCAACTACGAAGTCGGGTGTAATGTTTTTCCATTGTATGTAATGATAGACTAATTTTGGTCGCCAAGCGTCTTGTTTTTGGCCATTTAGTTCAGTTTCAATTTTCATCAAACCCGACAAGAAACATGCGTCAGAAACTAATTGACTTCCCTTTCCATGATCGATATGACGGTCGTCAATGGCGTTGCACAATACAATTTCTGGCCTGTACTTTCGCAGCATTTTAATGACTTGCATTTGGTGTGCTTCATCATTTATTAAAAACCCATCACGCATATCCAGATTCTCGCGGGCCGAAACTCCTAAAATTTTTGCTGCAGTGGCAGCCTCTTGATTCCGAATTTCGACTGAACCACGAGTACCTAGTTCGCCACGTGTTAAATCAATAATACCCACTTTTTTCCCAAGGGAAATTTCTTTAGCAATAGTGCCACTACAACCTAATTCTACATCATCAGGATGCGCTCCAAAAGCTAATATGTCTAGTTTCATTTTTCTTTTTTTAGGTTTTAGTAAAATCTAAATTCTGTATTCTCTATATTCTATTCTCTATTATCTAAAAC
>CAMDGJ010000154.1 GCA_945897545.1 Flavobacterium psychrophilum | reverse complement strand
ACACTATGTCCAAAACTAAATTGAATGATGCAGTTCGAACAGGTGTTGGAAAATCAAAAGGAAAAGACTTGGTGGTTTGCTGTATGGATTTTGCGTTTATTGGTGGTTCAATGGGTGCAGTTGTGGGCGAAAAAATTTGCCGTGGAATAGACCATTCTATCAAAAACAACATTCCTTTTGTAATGATTTCGAAATCAGGTGGCGCCAGAATGATGGAAGCTGCCTATTCGTTGATGCAACTGGCAAAAACTTCAGTAAAGCTCGCTCAATTAGCTGATTCAAAAATTCCATATATTTCGTTGTGCACAGATCCTACTACCGGAGGAACAACGGCATCTTATGCAATGCTTGGCGATATCAACATCTCTGAGCCTGGTGCATTAATAGGTTTTGCAGGACCTAGAGTTGTAAAAGACACTACTGGAAAAGATTTGCCAGAAGGTTTTCAGACTGCTGAATTTGTATTGGAACACGGTTTTTTGGATTTCATCACGCCTCGAAAAGAGCTGAAAGATTCCATCAATTTATATATCGATTTGATAGAGAATAATACTATCAGATAAATATAACCCAAAATTGAAGCGCCTTCAAAAAGTTATAAACTATTTGGGGGCCTTTTTGTTTTAAGTCATGCGTTAAAAAAGCTACAAACTTTTAAAAATATAAATTTTGGGGAGTTCGTAGCTTTTTTATTTCCTTTAGGTTACCTTTCTAGAGATGAATTCTTCTACTATATATTTTAACATTTAACACTCCAAATGTGAAATAAGTGCAAAATTTTTCACTAAAATTGACAAATATTATATTTAATTAAATTTCATGAATTCCCGTATTACCTCACTCTTATTATTGTTGTTGTCTTTCACTGTTTTCGGACAACAAAAAATCACTGTTGAAGCCATTTTTACCGGAGAATTTAGTGCCAAAGCAATGGACAAACTCCAGTCTATGCAAAACACAAACCAGTATACGGTCTTGAATTATGACAGAACTTCAAGAAACATACAAATTGATTTATTTGATTTTGCAACCTTAAAGAAAGTGTCCACTTTAATCGATACAAAAAATCAGCCTAATTTGACTGGTGGAATCCAGAGTTATTCTTTCAGTTCAGACGAAAAAATGATTTTGATTGCCAATAATACTAATCCAATTTACCGACATTCCTTCACAGCCGATTATTTTCTATACAATATCGAAACCAAGGAATTGAACAAGGTTCTGGAACAGGTTCAAGAACCAACCTTTTCGCCTGATGGAAAAAAGATTGCTTACGCCAAAGGAAATAATCTTTTCATTTATGACATCGCATCTCAATCTAACACCCAAATCACCACCGACGGAAAGAAAAACTCCATTATCAACGGCATCACGGATTGGGTTTATGAAGAAGAATTTGCCTTTGTAAGAGCCTTCGACTGGAGTAAAGACAGCAAAAAAATAGCCTTTATTCGTTTTGATGAAACTCAGGTTCCAGAATTTTCGATGTCGGTTTTTGGGAAAAATTTGTATCCAAAAATTGAAACCTTCAAATACCCAAAAGCAGGAGAAAAGAATTCATTAGTTTCTTTGCATTTGTACAATGTCGATTCCAAAATTACAAAAAATGTCGATTTAAGCCAATACCATGATTTTTATATTCCAAGAATTGAATGGTCGAGTGATGCCAATATTTTATCTGCTAAAATATTGAATCGCCATCAAAACAATTTAGACTTGCTATTTGTAGATGGTACAACTGCCGCAACAAAAGTGGTTTTGAACGAAAAAAGCAAATCCTACATTGATTTTGTAGATAAAGATAATTTGACTTTTCTTAATGATAATAGGTTTATTTGTACTTCAGAAAAGGATGGTTTCAACCATATTTACCTTTATGACAAAACTGGAAAATTAATCAATCAGGTAACCAACGGCAATTGGGAAGTAACGGAATATTATGGTTTTGACGAAAAAACAAATACTGTTTTTTATCAATCGACTGAGGATGGTTCAATCAACAGAGCTGTTTTCAAAATTGATTTATACGGAAAATATAAAGTGTTTCTATCACAAAATGTTGGAACAAACTCGGCTACTTTTAGTCCAAATTTTGATTATTTCATCAACTCATTTTCGACTGCTTCGCAACCCACTACTTATACTTTGAACGATGCTAAATCAGGAAAACAACTTCAGGTTATAGAAAACAACGCTGCTTTGGCATCGCAATTAAAAGACTACAATTTGCCGCAAAAAGAATTTTTTGCACTAAAAACAGAGAAAGGCAATGAACTAAATGCTTGGATTATGAAACCAAAGGATTTTGATTCCAATAAAAAATATCCGGTTTTTATGTATCAATATTCTGGCCCCGGAAGTCAACAAGTAGATAATAAATGGAACACCTCCAATGATTATTGGTTTATGATGTTAACACAACAAGGTTATATTGTGGCTTGTGTTGATGGTCGAGGAACGGGTTACAAAGGTGCCGATTTTAAAAAAGTTACCTACAAACAATTAGGGAAATACGAAGTTGAAGACCAAATAGATGCGGCAAAAGTAATTGGGAATTATTCTTATGTTGATAAATCCAGAATAGGGATTTGGGGTTGGTCGTATGGTGGATTTATGTCTAGCAATTGTATTTTGAAAGGAAATGATATTTTCAAAATGGCGATTGCCGTTGCTCCGGTAACCAATTGGCGTTTTTACGACAGCGTTTACACAGAAAGATACATGCAAACACCGCAAGAAAACCCGAATGGTTATGACGATAATTCCCCAATAAATTTTGTGGACAAACTCAAAGGAAAGTCTTTGTTAATTCACGGTTCAGGCGATGACAATGTTCATGTGCAAAATACAATGCAAATGATGGAAGCACTTATTCAAGCCAACAAGCAATTTGATTCCCAAATTTATCCCGATAAAAATCACGGAATTCGTGGCGGAAATACCAGAATTCAATTGTACAATAAAATGACTACTTTTATACAAAATAATTTATAACACTAACTAACCAATATAAATAAAATGAGTGAAACTCAAGTAAAAACAGCACATCCAAAAGGGCTTTGGGTATTATTTGGAACAGAAATGTGGGAACGATTCAACTTCTACGGAATGCGGGCAATCTTAACATTATTCCTTGTAAATTCGTTAATGATGAAAGAAGAAGATGCTTCCCTGATTTATGGAGGTTTTCTAGGATTGTGTTATTTAACCCCAATGTTGGGTGGTTTTGTTGCTGATCGTTTTTTTGGAAATAGAAATTGTATTCTGATTGGTGGAGTAATGATGGCTATTGGACAATTTTTATTGTTTGCCAGTGCCAGTATTTTTGGAAGCAATATCGGTTTTGCTACTACGCTTATGTGGTCAGCATTGGGAATCATCATTTTTGGTAACGGATTTTTCAAACCCAATATTTCAAGTATGGTGGGAAGTTTGTATCCTAAACAGGAAAAAAGCAAACTAGACACTGCCTTTACCATTTTCTATATGGGAATTAATTTAGGTGCCTTTTTGGGGCAATTAATTTGTCCAATTGTAGGAGATGTCAAAAACGACGCCGGAATTCGTGACATTCACGCTTTCAAATGGGGATTCTTGGCAGCATCAATAGCAATGTTGATTGGAACTGCCGTTTTCTATGTATTAAAAAATAAATATGTTGTTACTCCGGATGGAAAACCTCTTGGCGGATTACCCTCAAAAAATGATGCGTCAGATTTTGAAGAAGGTGAATCTCAAAAAGCAGTTTTTTCTCAAAAAGCATTAATAATTGCTGGAATTATGTTTTTAACATTAGGAGCAATAATTCATTTCGTTTTTGACCAAAATTTAATTTACACCTTGATATATTCTAGTGGGTTGACATTGGCAGGATTAATTGTTTCTGATACCTCATTGACTAAAATAGAACGAGACCGGATATTTGTAATTTATATTGTTGCTTTCTTTATCATTTTCTTTTGGGCAGCTTTCGAACAAGCTGGCTCTTCACTAACTTTTATCGCAGATAATCAAACAGACAGAAATTTCTTTGGCTGGAATATGCCACCGTCAATGGTGCAGATTTTCAATGGATTATTCGTGGTCGCTTTTGCCATTCCGTTTAGTATGCTTTGGGATTATTTGAGAAGTAAGGACAGAGAACCTATTTCGCCAATGAAGCAGGCTTTTGGCTTGGCTTTGATTGCTTTGAGTTATTTCATAATTGCTCACAACGTTAAAGATTTAGGAAACAGTGGACTTTTGGCCATCAAATGGTTGATTCTTTTGTATTTAATTCAAACAGCTGCTGAGTTGTGTTTGTCCCCTATCGGACTGTCATTGGTCGGAAAATTATCTCCAAAACGTTTCTCATCATTGTTGTACGGAGTTTTCTTTTTGTCCAATGCTTCTGGTTATGCTCTCGCAGGTACTTTAGGCTCCATTATGCCGGCAACTGGAGATAAATTTATCAAAGCCAAAGAACTTGGCATTGACTTGCAAGGCGTTTTAGACAAAACAATTACTCCTACTGCGGAACAATTAAAATTATTGGCAACCAACCAGATTAGCGATCATAATCCAATTTTTGCAGGATTTGAAATCCACAATTTGTTTGAATTCTTTATGGTATTCGTGATTTTGACAGGTCTAGCAGCAATAATCTTGTTTTGCTTGACGCCATTCTTGAAAAAAATGATGCACGGCATTCGTTAACAAAATTTAAAAAATATTTTAATACCTTTCAAACCTACAAGAGATTCCTGTAGGTTTGTTTGTTTTTAATCTTAACTATTATGTGGAGAAGTCACCCTAAAGCATTGCCTTATTTGTTTTTATCCGAAATGTGGGAACGTTTTGGCTACTATTTAATGATTGGTATTTTTACGTTATACCTCAAAGATGTTGAAGCTGGTTTTTCTATGACCGAGAAAGAAGCTTCGGATTTATATGGAACTTTTATTGCCTTAGTTTTCTTGACGCCCTTTATTGGAGGTTTAGTTGCCGACAGGTATTTGGGTTATAAAAAATCAATCGTAATTGGCGGCTTAATGATGGGTTTAGGGTATTTGATGATGGGAATTCACAGCTTGCCAATGCTTTACACCGCGATGACTTTGGTAATTTTAGGCAATGGTTTTTTTAAACCCAATATTTCAACATTATTAGGTAATTTCTACAACGACGAACAATATATAGACAAGAAAGACGAAGGCTACAATATTTTCTATATGGGAATAAATGTGGGTGCTTTTATTTGTAATTTCTTCGGTGCTGCCCTGAAAATTCTTTTTGGATGGCACGAAGCCTTTATGGCTGCTGGTGTTGGAATGTTTATAGGGGTTATTGTGTTTTTATTAGGTACTAAACATTATGGAAACAAAACAGAGAAAAAAGGAGTGCAAGAAGGAGATATGCCGTTTCACAAAATTGTACTTTTCATCTTATTGCCATCAGTGCTCTTTGGGATAATCGGTTGGCTATTGAAAGGGGTGACTTCGGATGTTAATCTAGATAGTTCTATTTTTGGTTCTGATAGTACTGATGCTTTTGTTTTTGCTTGTATTCCAATCATTTTCTTTTACGGAAGCCTTTATGTGAAAGCCAAAGCAGAGGATAAGCGACCTATTGGCGCTTTGTTATCCATTTTTGCAGTCGTGATTTTATTCTGGGCAGTTTTCAAATTAAATGGCTCTGCACTCAATAATTGGGGTGATAAATATACCGATAGAGAATTAACAGGAACAGCGCAACAAATAGGCTCAAAGCTTGTTCTTACAGATACTTTAACTTATAAAAAAGATTCTGTAGCATTATATGATGCCGCTTTTCGCATTCAGAAAAAAGACGGAAAAGTAATTAAAGTGGTGGATTACCCTTTGTATTTCAGAAATGTGGCTAAAAAAAAATTGCCCGATGAAGAAAATAAAATATTTACCTGGTCCGCTAATTTAAGCCAATCTATCAATCCAGGATGGGTGATTATTTTGACACCATTAGTTGTGGCTTTCTTTACCTATCTAAGAAGCCGAAAGAAAGAACCTTCAACGCCCACAAAAATCGCATTTGGATTATTAATTTCTGCTTTATCCGTTTTAGTTATGGTAGCCGCAGTACATATTGGAAATAATGGGACCGAAAAAGTTTCCGTTTGGTGGCTGGTGGCTAATTATGGCGTAATTACCATTGGAGAATTATTCCTGAGTCCAATGGGATTATCGGTTGTTTCCAAATTAAGTCCAAAAAATATAACAGCATTAATGATGGGAGGTTGGTTTTTATCTACATCCATCGGAAATAAATTGAGTGGTGTTCTAGCTAGTTTGTGGGACACTTATCATGACAAAGCAAACTTTTTCTGGGTGAATTTTAGTTTATTGATGTTTGCCACATTGATTATGTTTGCTTTGGTAAAAAACTTAAATAAAGTGATGAAAGAAAAAGGAATTAATTAGAAATAGTCCCAAACCAAAACCTATAAGGTTTTAAAAACCTTATAGGTTTAAATATCGTAATTATTAAATAGTTATGCGAATCAAGGGTTAAAAGATTAAGTTTAAAAAAGCGGAAGCGATTTTGCCAAAGATATGAATCAACAGTCCTTTTGCAGACCTTACTTTACTAGCTCTTTGAATATCCGTTTTTTGAATAAGCCAATTAAATAGGGATTCTATA
>CAMDGJ010000153.1 GCA_945897545.1 Flavobacterium psychrophilum | reverse complement strand
CAGAAGTTAGTTTTGCTACATTGGCGGTAGCCCCAACGATCACTACTACAGCGGTTAACTCAATAGGAACTACTACAGCAAGCTCTGGCGGTGCGATAACCGCTGACGGGGGTGCATCGGTAACGCAACGTGGATTAGTATGGAGTACTGCAACCAACCCAACAATAGCATTATCTACAAAAACGGAAGATGGTACAGGAACAGGAACTTATACAAGTGCACTATCTGGTCTTATTGCCGCCACAACTTATTATGTTCGGGCATACGCTACCAATAGTGTAGGTACTAGCTATGGTAATGAAGTTAGCTTTACATCAATGCCAACTATTGGGCAAAGTTATCAAGGCGGTGTGATTGCGTATATCTTGCAACCGGGAGACCCAGGATATGTTGCAGATGGATTTCATGGATTTATTTCTGCAACAGTTGACCAAATTGTAAATATTACTTGGGGTAATGGAAGTTATTTACAAACGGGTGCTTCAGGAACTGCATTAGGGACTGGGAATTCAAATACAAATACTATTGTCAACCTTTTCGGAAATGGAAATTATGCTGCAAAACTTTGTTCTGATTTGGTTCTAAATGGATTTAGTGATTGGCATTTACCAAGTAGAGATGAAATTAGTAAAATGATATTAAATAAAAACGCCATCGGAGGATTTACTGGTGCCAATTATTGGAGTTCAACTGAATATGATATTACTAATGCTTATTATTCAAATTTCACTAGTGGCAGTGCCAATTTAGTAGGTTCTAAAAACTTTGTTTCTAATGTAAGGGCCGTAAGGTCGTTTTAATATTATTTTGATAATATACCCCGATTGCTCGGATATATAATTGCTTCTTATTATGAATAACGCGGAATTATATCCCCGATCGCTCGGATATATAAATGCCTCTTGCTACGGATAGCGCGGAATTATATTCCGTGCCCTTTCCAATAGGCAACTAAAACTCCCCGATCGCTCGGATATGCAAATGCCTCTTATTATGGATAGCGCGGAATTATATTCCGTGCCCTTTCCAATAGGCAGCTAAAACTCACCCTCTAGAGCTCGTTTGTCCACAACTCTAGTGCTTGCCTGCAGCGAGTACCTACTTACTTTTGAAAACAAATTGTAGCGTTTGCAACGCGTTTAACTAAAACAGAAGCAATAATAAAGCTTCTGTTTTTTTATGTCATTGTTTTCTTAAAAATATTATATTTGATAGAAAAACGATGTCTGAAAAGTACAAAGTTATTGATAGTACAGTACCAACGTTTATAACTATAACAGTTGTAGATTGGGTTGACTTATTTACAAGACCAGTATATTGTAATATCTTAGACGAATCGTTAAATTACTGTATTAAAGAAAAAGGACTGAGTATTCATGCTTATGTATACATGACAAGCCATATTCATTTAATAGTTACAGCATTTGATGGAGAATTGCAAAATGTGATACGGGATTTTAAAAAATTTACTTCTAAGAAACTAATAGAAGCTATTCAAGAACATCCTGAGAGTAGAAGAGAAACCTAACGAAGTGGTTCGGCGGAGCCAATGGCTTTTACGAAAATTTAGTTATGAAGCTCAAAAATCTGGAAGAGCAAAGAATTACAAACTGTGGCAGGATGGTTTTCACCCTATTATTTTAGATACTTTAGAAAAAATTGAGCAACGAGTAAAATATATTCATTATAATCCTGTCGAGGCTGAAATTGTTTTTCAAGAAAGAGATTATGTAAATAGTAGTTATAGAAATTATGAAGAAGAAAGCATTGTTTTTTGTAATGTAAATACAGAGCCTTTGTGGTAAAATGTTTTATGACCCGCGTTGCAAACGCTTTGCATGGTAGACAAATGAAAGTAGGCACTCGTCGCAGACGAGCACCAGTGGCGTTAGACCCTTTGACTCTTTTGCCCCCCGCTAGCGCGAGCGTCACGCTCGTGACAACACTCTTACGGGCACGAGCTAGAAGCTCGCGTCAGCAATAGAAGTTGACCGAACGCTCAGATATACAAAAACTTCTTGTTATGGAGCAAAGAACAAGCAAGTAATTTTATAAAAACAAAAAAGCTCCTGGCCTTTTAAAGGCTAGGAGCTTTTTAATTCTACAAATTGCTCAAATTTTCGGGCACGGAATATAATTCCGCGCTATCGCTACAAAAGAGGAAATGAACATTCACAAAAAACAAAAATTCAGTTTGGATTTTATAATTTACAACGTTTTCGTAGGGATAAACCAGCCTTTTTTGATTATTTTGAATTTATGGATAACCTAAAAGTGCTATATTTGTCATTCTTTCAAAAAAACTAAAAAACAGAAACTAATGAAAACTGTAAACGATTTCAATTTTGCCGCTAAAAAAGCCATCATCCGCGTTGATTTTAATGTCCCTTTAGACGAAAATTTTAAGGTAACTGACGCCACTCGTATTGAAGCGGCTAAACCTACCATTGACAAAATTCTTGCCGCTGGCGGAAGCGTAATTTTGATGTCGCATTTGGGCAGACCAAAAGGAGTTGAACAAAAGTATTCATTGCAACATATTTTAAAAACAGCCTCAGAAATTCTTGGTGTTCCAGTGAAATTCGCTGAAAACTGTATTGGAACCAGCGCTAAAACAGCCGCTGACGCTTTACAACCAGGAGAAGTTTTACTATTAGAAAATCTGCGTTTTCACAATGAAGAAGAAGCGGGAGATGTTGCTTTCGCTAAAGAATTAGCTTCACTTGGGGATATTTATGTGAATGATGCTTTTGGAACGGCGCACCGAGCACACGCTTCGACAACCATAATTGCCCAGTTTTTTCCAAAAGACAAATGTTTTGGATTTTTATTGGCCAAAGAAATTGAAAGCTTGAACAAAGTGTTGAAAGATTCCAAAAAACCCGTGACGGCAGTTCTTGGAGGATCAAAAGTATCGTCGAAAATTACGGTTATCGAAAATATTTTGGACAAAGTAGATCACATGATTATAGGGGGTGGAATGACTTTTACTTTTGTGAAAGCCTTGGGAGGAAAAGTTGGTGAGTCTATTTGTGAAGACGATAAACTAGAATTGGCATTAGAAATTTTAAGATTAGCCAAAGAAAAAGGAGTTCAAATTCATATTCCTGTTGATGTTGTAGCCGCAGACGATTTTTCGAATACTGCCAATACTAAAATAGTTGATGTAAGAGAAATTCCAGACGGATGGCAAGGTTTAGATGCTGGACCAAAATCATTGGAAAACTTCAAAAAAGTAATATTAGAATCAAAAACCATACTTTGGAACGGTCCTTTGGGAGTTTTCGAAATGCCAACTTTTGCTAATGGAACCATTGAATTAGGCAACTTTATCGCTGAAGCTACTGCAAACGGAGCATTCTCACTTGTTGGTGGCGGAGATTCGGTTGCAGCCGTGAAACAGTTTGGTTTTGAAGACAAAGTAAGTTATGTTTCTACTGGTGGAGGAGCGATGCTCGAAATGCTTGAGGGTAGGATTTTACCCGGAATTGCAGCTATTTTGGATTAAAAAATGCATTTTTAACAATATTTACTGAAATTTTTAGTTATAACATATTAAATTTGCAACAAACAATTTTTTTATAATTGTTTGTTGCCTAATATGTTGATTATAAAAATATGAAGATAAAAAATATAGCCCCACTCTTTTTTTTGTTTTTTACTATTCAATCGTTCTCGCAGAAATTTTCAGAAAACAAAGCGATTGTAAAAACAGAACACCAAAAATTCTATTTAGATTCCATCAAAAAAACTTTCGTAAAAGACGATTTGGCTTCTTGCGTAGACAGTTTATGGCTGAAAGAATTAGCCAATTTGGACATATTCAATGACATTTCTGATGATATAAAAAACATCAATATTGACGAAAAGGTTGATTTTGAATTGCCAACAGAATTGCTAAAGGAAAGACTAGCGGCAATGGACGCAAAATCGCCTTTCAACATTGAATATAATCCGGGTCTGGAAAATATCATCAAGTCATTTTTAAAGAACAGAAAGAAATCGTTTGGAAGGTTAATGGCCATTTCAGAATATTATTTTCCAATGTTCGAAGAGGCTTTAGCCAAACAAAATGTTCCGTTGGAGATAAAATATTTGGCAGTGGTAGAATCAGCTTTGAACCCAAAAGCAGTTTCTAGAATGGGAGCAACTGGACTTTGGCAATTTATGTATCAAACCGGTAAACAATACAATTTAAATATAGATTCCTATGTTGACGAACGAAGCGATCCAGTTAAATCCAGTGACGCTGCAGCACAATATATGACTAATATGTATGCTATTTTTGGCGACTGGGATTTGGTTTTGGCATCTTATAATTCAGGACCAGGAAATGTTGCTAAAGCCATTCGACGTTCTGGTGGACAACAAAATTATTGGAACATTAGAAAAAATTTACCTAAGGAAACTCAAGGATACGTTCCCGCTTTCTTAGCCACGATGTACATTTATGAATACCACAACGAACACGGAATCAAGCCAGAAAGAGCAATTGTAAAGCATTTTGCAACGGACACAGTTAGGATTAAAAAGCAGATCTCGTTCAAGCAAATTTCAGATTTGTTAGATGTTCCAGTAGCGCAATTACAATTATTGAACCCTTGTTATAAACTGAATGTTGTCCCGTTTTATCAGGATCAAAGCCATTATTTACGATTGCCACAGGAGAAAATTGCTGTTTTTGTTTCAAACGAAGATAAGATTTATGCGTATGCCCAACGTGATATTGACAATCGTGAAAGACCTTTTCAAGTTACTAAAGCAATTGTCGCAACAGACACTTTGAATTACACACAACAACGAATTACAATTGCAAAAACTAAATATTATACTGTAAAACGCGGAGATAATTTGGGAGAAATCGCTGCTAAATATAGTGTTACCGTTGCTGATATTAAAAAGTGGAATCGATTAAAAAGCAATACAGTTGCTCGTGGTAAAAGCTTGAAAATTCAGACCAATGAAAGCGTGGTTCAATCAATTAAAAAAGAACAAAAAACCGACAGTCTTCCTGTAGAAATTAAAACTGATAATCAACAAATAGCGGCTTCAGAAGCTAAAATCAGTAAGGAAGAAAAAGCTAAGAAATTAATAAAAACGGACACTTTATCCCTAGAAGTGGCTTCTTATTATGTGGTTCAAAAAGGAGATAATCTGAGTACTATTGCCAAAAATCATAACGTTACAGTTGCCGAAATAAAAGAATGGAATCATCTTTCTAATGCTTCAATCCAATTAGGAATGTCATTGCAGGTTGCAGAAAAAACATCGAATTCTAAAGAAGATTTAGCGGTTGCACCAAAATTAGAAAACGTAGAGTACATTGTTAAAAAAGGAGATAATCTTGGAAACATTGCCAAGAAATTTGGAAGTTCTTTAGACGATTTGATACAATGGAATAATTTGCAACAAAATACTATTGCTATAGGAACTAGTTTGATTGTTGCCAAAAGCGAAGTTGAAATTGCAAAACTAGAAACTCTAGTAGCATTCAATAAAAAAGACAACTTGGCTTCTGTTTCAAAAAACAAAGACATCAATTATTATGTAAAAAAAGGCGATTCTTTGTACAGCATTGCCAAAAAATATCCTGGCGTAACCATTTCGGATATAAAAAAATGGAATGATATACGAGCCGAAGACCTTAAAGCAGGAATGAAGTTAAAAATAAACGGATAATATAATAAACTTTTCTACAGTTACAGGTAATTTTAAACCTTAAAATTTGTAAATTAGGTGTAGAGTATTCAGATATTTTCTTTCTAAAACTTGAAGGACAATCCAACACCGTTATTATTGGCGACCAATACTAAATTCAAATCATTGGTTTTCGACATTGCTATTGGGTTTTTGTTATACAATTCGATGCTTTCTCGTATTTTCTTTTTTGCACTAATTTTTAAAGGTATGGCAATACTACCAACAACTATTCCGGCTATAATAATTGCTGGAGATCCCTTTGATTCGCCCGAAGAATACACAGAATTAGTACTGTTGTTGGCTTTATTCAAATTACTAATACCACCACCAATTATCAAACCTATTCCAACTCCTAATGAAACATTTCCTAGTCCTTGTAATGTTTTACCAGAATTATATTGTTTTAAGGAAAAAGAATTAGTTTTGATAATTTCTCGTATTTCTTTTGGCGACTGTTTTTGTTGATTTAATAAAATAGTATTAGAATTAACAAACTCTAGTTTTTGTGCCTCTTTTTTTGGGATTACAGTAGCAACAGAAAGGGAATCTTTTTTTGTTTCTGTTTCGGATTTCTTTTTACCATAAATTATATTTTTCTCTCCATCTTCAATCAGTTTCACGGTATTTAAGAAATAAGTAAACTCGGTTTTTGTGGTAACATTTGTGAAAATCACCATATCCCCTTCATATCTTAAATTGCTAAATTCTATTTTTTGGCCCGTTGTTATTGTTATAAAACCTTTAGCTATAGGTTTCTTTTCTTGAGCAAATAGTATGGTGCAATTAATAATAATTACGATTAGTACGATGATTTTTTTTTTCATTTTTAAATGTTTATTTTAAAAGGATTATAAACTTTAGTGCTTAATTTGTTTGTTTTTAAAAATCTAAATCAATATGCTTTCTTTTTTTTAACAGATTAAACTCTTTTAAATTTGACGGCTCATATAATGAATCGTTTTTTTTATTAATTATGTAGTAATTATATTTGTTTTCATATCAATTTAAAAAAAAAGAGTAAGTTGGGATTTTAACCCAAATCCTTAT
>CAMDGJ010000152.1 GCA_945897545.1 Flavobacterium psychrophilum | reverse complement strand
TTCCTCCTACAAATACAATTTTGCTGTTACTGCCGTTATAAAAATCATTATAATATTTTTTCAAATCTTCTAAAGTGATTTTGTTTAATTCAGCTATTTTCTCATCAGAAGTTTGTGAATAGTAAGGATGTGATTTTGGATACAAAGCCGTTTGTTGTTCAATAGCCTCACTTACTATTGCTTGTGGTTCACTTTTGTTGGCTTCGAATCCACTTTTGGTTTCCAATTTCATTTTTTCAAATTCGGAAGCATCAAAAATTGGATTTCTTAAAATGTCTTTGAGTAGGACTAAAGCATTATTTAAATTCACCTTGTCGGTACTTATCCCTACATATAACCCATCTACATTTCCTTGGATATTAATACTGGTTTTAAATTGATCCAATTGATCGTTGATGTCTTTTTTACTTCTTGTTTTAGTTCCCAATTTTAGCATTTTTGCGGTTAAATTCGCAATTAAATTCTTGACTTCTAATGATTTTTCATCTCCCATTCGCAATAAAAATCTGGCCTCGATTTTATCTCCTTTTGATGGTTTCTCAAGCAGTAAATATTTTCCGCCTGAAGCTAATTGGCCCATTTCAGTTGTTTTTAAAATATTGGCAACCGAGCTTTCAAAAGTGGCCTTATTTTCCTCTAAGGCTTTCCCTTTATATTCCTTAGTCAAAATTGTAATATCCGGTGTTTCGCTCACTTTTACGCGCTCTGGATTATTCTCAGGTATAAATCTTCCCCAAGTTCTATTGCTTTGCAAATAATATTTTTTGGCGACATTTTGTATATCTGCAAGCGTTAATTTTTCAATATTATCCCTATTGATAAAGAATAAACGCCAATCACCCGCGCCGATATTTTCTGTCAATGCGATAGACAAATCCATTGTTTTATTATAGGTGTTTTCAAATTGTTTTAATAGTTCATTTTTGGCTCTTTTCAAATCATCTTCGGTAAAAGTCATTTTGGGCACCTCGTTCATTGTTTGAAGAAAAGCTTCTTGTGCTGCTTTTAGATCTTTATCTTTTGGGATTTCGGATTGAAAATAACTAAACCCAGGGTCTTTTAGCGTAAAGCTAAACCCATAAACACTTGTTGCCAATTTCGTATCGATTAAAGCTTTATATAAAGCCCCGGAAGGATTGTTAGTAAGAATCGAAATCAAAGCGCTGTTTGCGGCATATTCTTTATCCGAAAAACTAGGCGTGTGATAAGCCATTGCCACATACTGTAGATCCCCATTTCTTTTTAATTCGACAAAACGCTCCCCATCTTGTGCTGGTTCAACAGTATAAGTTTGTTCAATAACTTGTTTTGATTTTGGAATAATTGCAAAATATTTTGAAATCAAATCCAATGTTTTCTTTTCATCAAACTTCCCACCAACAATTAAAGTTGCATTATTAGGTTGATAATACTTCGTGTAGAAATTTTTAAGAGAAGTTGCTTTCACTCTTTCAATATCTTCTTTACTTCCAATTGTTGAATTTCCGTAATTGTGCCAAAGATAAGCTGAGGAAATTAGCCTTTCCATAAGAACTCCAGAGGGGTAATTCTCTCCTATTTCGAACTCATTTCGTACAACAGAAAACTCTGTATCTAGATCTGATTGCAAATTTGCCGAAGTTACCATCCTATCCGCTTCCATTTCTAAAGCCCAAGATAAGTTATCATCTGTCGCAGGAAGAATTTCATAATAATTTGTTCTATCATACCAAGTTGTTCCATTTGCCAAAGCACCTTTATCGGCAATAGCTTTTTTTATTTCACTAAACTTGGAGGAGCGCTTAAACAACATATGTTCTAATAAATGCGCCATTCCAGTTTCTCCGTAACCTTCGTGTCTTGAACCTACATTATACACTATATTTACAACCACATTAGACTGTGCTGCATCAGGAATGAGAAGAATTTTAAGACCGTTTGGCAAATTATATTCTTTAATACCTTCGACAGAAGTAACAAATTTTGGTGCTTGCGCAAAACTTGAACTTCCCAATAAACCCGTTAAAAGGAAAAATAAAATAGCTTTTTTCATAAATGTGATTTTAAATTTATAATGTGATTTAAAAAATAGTAAGGTAAATATCGGATTTTTTTTGAAAATCCTACACGTTATTAAGAAATAAAAAAATGTAAATCACTAATATTGAATAAATTGCGTTTTTTTATACCTAAAAACCAGTAAATGAAGAAAATTGGACATCGAGGTGCTTCGGGTTATGAACCTGAAAACAGCTTACTTTCTTTCGGCAAAGCCATTGATTTGAGTGTTGACGGAATCGAACTCGATGTGCATTTGAGTTCAGATGGGGTAATAATGGTAATTCACGACGAAACCATTGACCGAACGACTGATGGAAAAGGCTTTGTAAATCAATTTACATCCTCACAATTAATAGAATTAGGAATTCCAACACTAATTGAAGTTTTAGATTTGGTAAATTGCAATTGTTTTATCAACATTGAACTTAAAGGAATTGGAACTGCGAAACCCGCTGTTGAATTAATTGAACACTATGTTTTGGCTAAAAACTGGAATTACGCAGATTTTCTAATTTCTACTTTCGATTGGAAAATGCTGGAAGAAACTCGGTTGTTAAATCCAAAAATTCGAATTGGAGTTTTGACCGAAGCCTCTCTTGAAAACGCTCTGGCTTTCGCCAAAAAAATAAAAGCCTTTTCTATTCATCCCAATTATAGATTGCTAACAAAAGAAAATGTAGCTTTGATGCAAGAAAGCGGATTCGAAGTATTTACTTGGACAGTAAATTCATTTGAAGACATTCAAAAAACAAAATCATTCAATGTAAACGGAATAATTTCGGATTTCCCTGATAGGATATAAAACACAACTTTGCCAAAGTTCAAATCTTAATCGAAAAATATTTAAAAAACACTTCTAATTCCAAAACGCTAATTTCATTCAAAAAACACATTTAAAACCTTTCTAATCTGTGAAAATTTGTGAAATTTGTGTTTAAATAAAAAAAATGAACTCAAATTTTGACATAATAATTGTAGGTGGTGGAGCAGCAGGATTTTTCTCGGCAATCAATATTGTAGAAAAAAATCCAAAACTAAAAGTAGCCATTCTTGAACGTGGAAGTGAAGTATTGTCTAAGGTTCGCATTTCTGGCGGCGGAAGATGCAATGTTACGCACGCCTGTTTTGAACCTAACGAATTAGTAAAGTTTTATCCTCGCGGTGAAAAAGAATTGCGTGGCCCTTTTCATCAATTTTGCTCCGGCGACACCGTGGAATGGTTCACTAAATACGGCGTAGAACTTAAAACTGAAGAGGATGGACGTATGTTTCCTGTATCGAATTCCTCGCAGACCATTATCGATTGTTTTCTTAAAGCGACTCAAAAACTCGGAATTGCAGTTTTGACTGGACAAAGTGTTCAATCCATTTTCAAAAAAGATAACCTCTGGAAAATTGAAACACAAAAAGAAAATTATATCACCGACAAATTAATTCTCGCCACTGGAAGCAATCCTAAAATTTGGGAAATGCTTCAAACTTTTGGTCACGCCATCATAACGCCTGTTCCCTCCTTATTTACTTTTAACATCAAAGACACGCGAATAAAAGATTTACCCGGTGTTTCAGCGCAAGTTTCTGTAAAAGTAAAAGACAGCAAACTGACCTCAACGGGTCCTTTATTAATCACTCATTGGGGAATGAGCGGTCCGGCGATTTTGAAATTATCGGCTTGGGGTGCGAGAATACTATCCGAAAAAAATTACCAATTTACTATTTTTGTCAATTGGTTAAATGATGTTGACACTGAGGCAGCCGAAATCATCCTTAAAAATTTAAAACAAGAACACGCCAAAAAAGGGGTTTCTAAGAAATCACCTTTCGACTTTCCGACTCGTTTATGGGAGACTTTGGTTCTGGCTTCGAATATACAAGAAGAAACAAAATGGGCAGATTTGTCAAAAATTCAACTACAAAACTTGGCCAATCAATTGACGAATTGCAGTTTTCAAGTAAACGGGAAAAGCACTTTCAAAGAAGAATTTGTAACAGCTGGAGGTATTGATTTAAAGGAAATCAACTTCAAAACTATGGAAAGCAAACTGCACGAAAACCTTTACTTTGCGGGAGAAATTGCAAATATTGATGCCGTAACTGGAGGATTTAATTTTCAGAATGCTTGGACAACTGGGTTTATTTTGGCAAATTCAATATAAAGAAAACTACCGATTTAACCACCAAATACTACCATTTAAAACCGTAGCAAAACTCACCCAAAGTAAATATGGAATTAATAAATATCCTGCAATTTTATTAATTTTTGCGAATTTTGTATACGTTTCATAAATCATCAACCATAAGATAACAATTTCAATTCCAGCTAACATTGGGTTTTTCAAACCAAAAAATAAAAAGGACCATAAAGCATTTAAACCTAGTTGTATTGCAAAGAAAACCAACGCATTTTTAACCGCTTCTTTCTCTTGTTCTATTTTACCCCAGACCAATCCAGCTGCCACACCCATCATTATATAAAGCATACTCCACACAGGTGCAAAAATCCAGTTTGGCGGATTAAAGCTAGGTTTTACCAATGTGGGATACCACGTTTTAATTGCTGATTGCGTCACCATCCCGGAAAAATATCCTATAACTAAACAAGTGACAACAACAACGAGAATTTTGGAAATCTTATTCATTATAATTTTTTTTCAAAATTAATCAAAACTTTGGCGAATTCAACAAACAAAAGAAATCATTATATTTGCCTAAATTTTAAATTGATGTCTTCAACAACCGATTTTATTCCAGCCACATATTCTCATACTATAGAAAACGGTAATTTTCAGTGGAGTTCGCCCAGCAACATTGCTTTAGTCAAATATTGGGGGAAAAAAGATAGTCAGATTCCAGCCAATCCTTCGGTGAGTTTTACTTTAAATAATTGCCAAACGATTACCAAATTGGCTTTTTCCAAAAAACAAAATCAAGATATTTTCTCATTCGACTTGCTTTTTGAAGGAAAACCAAAAGAAGACTTCAAACCAAAAATTCAACAATTTTTTGAACGAGTCGAAAAATATTTGCCTTTTTTGAAAAACTATCATTTTACCATTGATACTCAAAATACATTCCCGCATAGTTCCGGAATCGCTTCATCAGCTTCGGGAATGGCTGCATTGTCGATGAACTTAATGAGTTTGGAAAAAGTATTAAACCCAGAAATGACCGAAGATTACTTTTATAAAAAAGCTTCTTTCCTAGCGCGATTAGGTTCCGGAAGTGCTTGCCGAAGCGTAAAAGGAGAAGTTGTCGTTTGGGGCAAACACGACAATATTCACGGAAGTTCGGATTTATTTGGAGTAGAATTTCCAAATGCTATTCACGAGAATTTCGAGAATTTCCAAGACACCATTTTATTGGTTGACAAAGGTGAAAAGCAAGTTTCGAGTTCTATTGGTCATAATTTAATGACCGAACATCCTTTTGCCGATAGGCGATTTGTACAAGCACATGAAAACTTAGATAAATTAACTGCTGTTTTTGCCAGCGGAAATTTGGACGAATTTATAACCATTGTTGAAAGCGAAGCCTTGACATTGCACTCGATGATGATGACTTCGATTCCTTATTTTATATTGATGAAACCTAATACGCTTCAAATCATAAATGCAATTTGGAATTATAGAAATGAAACCAAAATTCCGGTTTGTTTCACGCTTGATGCTGGTGCAAACGTTCATATTTTATATCCAGTAAGTGCAAAAGAAAAGGTTTTGCAATTTATTAAGGACGAATTAGTTGGCTATTGTCAAAATGGTCATTACATTTGTGATGAAATTGGAATGGGTTCGGTTGAAAACTAAAAACGTTTAATTTTTAATTTGATACAATATGAACATTGAATTAGAGAAATCAGAATTAATGAAATTGTTGTCTGAAACCAACGATGAGTCAATAATTGCATCTATCAAAAAAATATTCACTACTCAAAAAAAAGATTTTTGGGATGAATTGTCTGATGAGCAAAAAGCTGAAATAAATAAGGGAATTGAAGATTTTGATAAGGGACGTATTCATTCTTACGCAGACGTAATGAAGAATTATTTATAAAATGCGGAAAGTAAATTTTTCTGAAACAGCTGTTAAAAATCTAGAAGATATAAAGTTTTATTTGATTTCTAAATGGTCTGAAAGGGTTTATGGAAATTTTAAAACCAAATTAAGTGAAAACATTAGTTTAATAGCAACAAATCCTGAAGCTTTTCCAAAATCGAATAAAAACATTTACAAATGTGTTTTATCAAAGCAAACCACGATTTATTATAAATACAATTCAAAGCAAATTAGAATTTTATCTCTTTTCGACACCAGACAAAAACCAACAAAAATTAACAAAATAAAATAAGTTCAAACCATATATGAAAGGACCTTTATTTTACTCAAAAATATTACTCTTTGGAGAATACGGAATTATTCGTGACTCAAAAGGATTGTCTATTCCTTATAATTTCTATAATGGCGCACTAAAAAGAGAAGCAAATCCATCGGCTGAAGCCATAAAATCAAACGGGAATTTAAAACGTTTTGTTTCCTATTTAGAAACTTTACAAAGCGAACATGCTGAATTAGTCACTTTCGATTTAGCTACACTAAAAAACGATGTCGAAACCGGGATGTTTTTTGATTCCAGTATTCCACAAGGTTATGGGGTGGGAAGCAGCGGTGCGTTGGTCGCAGCCATTTACGATAAATATGCCCAAAATAAAA
>CAMDGJ010000151.1 GCA_945897545.1 Flavobacterium psychrophilum | reverse complement strand
CCTTAGAAGTAGTTTTACTGTAGCTTTATTTTTTGTTCAACTTATTTCATTTGCTTTTTTTATTCAAATTTCGCTTTCGTACTTTGAGAATACATCAAAAACAGATTGGATTTTGTTCATTCAAATCATCACGTTACTACTTTATTTTGTTTTATCTAAATTTTTAATTGAAAAAATTATTGCCACTTCATTCAAAATTGAAGAATTTGTAGAACAATTCAACTTACAAAAAGTAATTTTCAGGACTTACATAGGTTTATTCTTATTGCCAATAAATATTATTCTTTACTATAACGATCTAGTTTCAAGCAATTTCATGACAATCCTTATCGTTATTGTTTTGATAATTTGCATATTGACCTACATAGTTTCAATAAAAAATTATCAAAATATAATATTTAGTAAGTTGTTTTATTTTATTTTATATCTTTGCGCTCTCGAAATAGCACCGTATTATTTCATGTATTATTGGTTTACAAAAGGTATTGATTAGAAAATGTCAAGTATGAAAGTGAAAACAATTTTGGTGTCACAGCCCGAGCCTAAAGTAGAGAATTCTCCCTACTTTGAGCTTCAAAATAAGCACAAAGTAAAAGTTGATTTTAGGCCTTTCATCCACGTAGAAGGAGTAAATGCGAAAGAAATCAGACTTCAGAAAATTGATTTAAATCAATACACAGCAATTATTTTAACGAGCAAAAACGCAGTTGATCACTTTTTTAGGGTGGCCGACGAAATGCGTTATAAAGTTCCCGAAGGTTTGAAATATTTCTGCCAATCAGAAGCAATTGCATTTTACCTCCAAAAATATGTAGTGTACCGTAAACGTAAAATCTACGTAGGGCCAAAAGATTTTGCTGATTTATCTCCACTGATCAAAAAATACAAAGACGAAAAATTCTTGTTACCTGCCTCAGATCAGTTGAATGCTGATGCACCAATAACGCTTAACAACTTGAAAGTAGATTGGACACAAGCTGTTTTTTACAAAACGGTAATTAGTGATTTGTCGGATTTGGCAGATGTTTACTATGATGTTTTGGCTTTCTTCAGCCCAACCGGAATAAAATCGTTGTTCACAAATTTTCCTGATTTTGAACAAAACAATACAAGAATCGCGGTTTTTGGGAGTACAACACAAAAAGAGGCATTGGATTCTGGTTTAAGAATTGATATTCTTGCTCCAACTCCAGAAACACCTTCAATGACAATGGCATTAGAAAAATATATTGCTGAAGCAAATAAAGGGAAATAAGGATACATTACTTTCAAAATAAATTTCAAAAAGCTGCGTTCATCGTGGCTTTTTTTGTGACCAAATTTTTAAATCATAACAACTTAATTGCAATTATTCTTGAATTTATCTAACTTTGATTTTTAATTAAAACTAAATTCTTTATTTTAGTTACAAATAACAACTTATGAAAATCAACTCCCTTGTTGTAGAAATAGACGGAATCGACAAAGAAATTTTACGTGACTTGATGGAAGATGCTCGAAAACCAATCCTTCAAATCGCCAATAGAATAGGTATTTCAGGTGCTGCTATTCATCAACGATTACGTAAACTAGAGCAATCTGAGGTGATTTCTGGTTCAAAACTTACCATAAACAGTAAAGTTTTGGGCTATAACACGATGGCTTTTGTTGGAATTTATTTGGATAAAGCCGCCCGAAATTCAGAAGCCGTAAAAGACTTGAAAAAGATCCCCGAAGTATTGGAATGTCATTATACAACTGGAAATTGGTCTATTTTAATCAAAATTATTTGCCGGGACAACGAACATTTGATGCATTTACTAAACACAAAAATTCAAGCCATTGAAGGAGTTTCAAGAACAGAAACCTTTATTTCATTAGATCAACAAATTGACAGACAGATACAGTTATAGATTGGTGAATTCAGATTGCAGATTTTAGAATGCAAAAAAAATCCGCCTCAATAAAAATCGAGACGGATTGTGTTTCAAATTCCTTGAAAATTACCTTCTGTTCATATAAATAGAAATATAATACAACAAAGTGGCGATCGACCCTAAAGCAGCTACGACATAGGTTCTTGCAGCCCATTTCAGAGCGTCTTTTGCTCCGGCTTGCTCTTCTTGAGATAACATTCGCTTGTTCTCTAACCAGGCTAATGCACGATTACTTGCATCATATTCTACAGGCAAAGTTACAATACTAAATAAAGTTGTAGCTGCAAAAATCACAATCCCGATCAATAAAAGTTGAGGGAATGTATTAACCATTAAAATTCCACCCAATAATATCCATTGCATATAAGAAGACGCGATATTCACAACGGGTACTAAACTAGAACGCATTGTCAACCAACTATAAGCCGTAGCGTGTTGCACTGCATGGCCACATTCGTGTGCGGCAACTGCTGCAGCCGCCGCATTTCTTTGATTGTAAACTGCTTCACTTAAGTTAACCGTTTTATCAGTTGGATTGTAATGATCTGTCAATTGTCCAGCCACAGAAATTACCTGCACATCACGAATTCCGTGATCGGCAAGCATTTTTTCGGCAATTTCTTTTCCAGACATTCCGTTACGCAAATGCAGTTTAGAATATTTATCAAATTTATTTTTTAATCTTGAGCTCACTAACCAACTTGCTAGCATAATACCGCCCATTAAAATCATCGCTGGCAAACTAAATCCTAACATATTTTTCTTTTTTAAATTAAATTTTACACTAAACCTTTATCAAATTTTAAGCCAAATTTTTGAATGCCAATTTGACGTTTCTATCCAACCAAATTTATAACTTTTCCTGGAACTATGATTATTTTATTTGGAATTTTTCCGTCTAATTGTTTCAGAGTTCTTTCGTCTTTCATAATAATCTCTTGAATTTCAGGAACAGTCAAGTCTAAAGACAATTCAATCGTGAAACGCATTTTTCCGTTGAAAGAAACAGGATATTCCTTACTACTTTCCACCAAATGTTTTTCGTCCAATGTTGGAAAAGCAACAGTCGAAATCGAATCTGAATTTCCTAATTGATTCCATAATTCCTCCGCAATATGCGGCGCATAAGACGAAATCAATACTGCTAAAGGCTCCAAAATTGCTCGCGAATGACAGTTTTGGGTTGACAACTCATTCACACAAATCATAAACTGCGAAACCGAAGTATTAAAGGAAAAGCCTTCGATATCTTCCGCTACTTTCTTGATAGTTTTATGCAATGATTTTAAGTTATCTTTGGTTGGCTCATTGTTGTTTACAATCAATCCATTATCGTCAAAATACAAACGCCATAATTTTTTAAGGAAACCAAAAACTCCCGAAATTCCTGCCGTGTTCCAGGGTTTCGATTGTTCTAATGGTCCTAAAAACATTTCGTACAAACGCAAAGTATCGGCTCCGTATTCACTACAAATATCATCTGGTGTTACGACATTGTATTTGGATTTCGACATTTTTTCGATTTCGCGACCTACAATGTATTTTCCGTTGTCTTCACAAATGAATTCAGCATTAACGTAATCTTCTCTCCAAGACTTGAATTTTTCAATATCTAATTCATCTGAAGTGTTTATCATTGAAACATCAACGTGAATTGGTTGTACTTTTTGACCTTCTATTTTATTTTTTGAAACATACGTATTTGTTCCCTCTAATCGATAAACAAACGCACTCATTCCCAAAATCATTCCTTGATTAATCAGTTTTTTGAATGGTTCTTCGGTTGGTGCAAGACCTTTGTCCTTTAAGAATTTGTTCCAAAAACGGGAATACAATAAATGTCCGGTAGCGTGTTCGCTTCCGCCAATGTATAAATCCACGCTTTCCCAATATTTCAGTGCTTCTTTGCTTACAAATTCATTCTCATTGTATGCATCCATATAACGCATCCAATACCAAGAACTTCCCGCCCAACCTGGCATTGTGTTCAATTCAAGAGGAAAAATTGAAACATTATCAATCAACTGAGTACTCACCACAGAACACTGCAAACTGTCCCAAGCCCAAACCACAGCATTTCCTAATGGCGGCAATCCTTCTTCGGTTGGCAGGTATTTCTCTACTTTCGGCAACACGATTGGTAAATGTTTCGCATCAATCATTTGCGGCAAGCCATTTACATAATATACCGGAAATGGTTCACCCCAATATCGTTGACGAGAAAAAACAGCATCACGCAAACGGTAATTGATTTTTCCTTTTCCTTGGTTTATTTTCTCGAGTTCACCAATGACTTTCTTGGTCGCTTCTTTGTAATTCAATCCGTTCAGGAAATCAGAATTGGCAATAAGCACATTATCTTTCGAACCATAAGCTTCTTTGGAAATATCGACATTGGCAAAAATATTCTTGATTTCGGACATTCCGTTTTGACCTTTAAAGAAATTGGCAAAAGCATAATCTCTTTCGTCGCCGCAAGGCACTGCCATAACCGCGCCAGTTCCGTAACCGGCCAAAACGTAATCTCCAATCCAAACCGGAATGGGTTCTTTAGTAAACGGATGTTCGGCATATGCTCCCGTGAAAACTCCCGAAATAGTTTTTACATCCGCCATACGTTCTCTTTCGGAACGTTTAGAGGACGTGAAAATATAATCGTTCACTTTGTCTACATACTCCGAAGTTGTTATTTCCTGAACCAAAGGATGTTCAGGTGCCAATGTCATAAACGTAACTCCAAAAATCGTGTCAGGTCTAGTAGTGAATACTTCAATAAACCTCACCCCCGACCCCTCTCCAAGGGAAAGGGGGGCTTGATCCAGGTTTGTTTTAAAAGAATTCCGCAAGATTAATTCTTCTTTAATTTTTACCACAACAGTTTTGAGGTCATTTAAAACTTCTTCATTAGTAAATCGAATTACTTTATAAAGATGCTTTTGCTCTAACTCTAAAGTTCGTTGTTCATCTGATTCTATTTGTTCTTTTGTATCGTGATATCCTCCATCAATTTCGATAATTAATTTCTTATCAAGAGAAACAAAATCAACAATAAAATTCCCGATATAATGCTGCCTTCTTATTTTATAACCTAGATTCGAATTTCTAACTTCTTGCCAAAGTAAATCTTCTGCCTCAGTTGGATTCTTGCGATTTTCCCTTGCATTACCAACCAATTGTTTAGCAATTAAGGAATTAGCTGTCATATATCCTTTTTCAATAGCTTGGCTCCCCTCTCCGCTGGAGAGGGGCTGGGGGTGAGGTTTTACAGCAAAAGAAACCATCGCTCCAACCGATTTTCCAATCCAGTTTCTCTGACTTTCTTTGATACTTTCGCTCCAATCGATTGTTTCTAATCCTTGCAACAAACGTTCTGCATAAGCCAAAATTCGCATACTCCATTGGGTCATTTTCTTGCGAATAACAGGAAAACCGCCACGTTCCGAAACACCGTTTACTATTTCGTCATTAGCCAAGACGGTCCCTAATCCTGGACACCAGTTTACTTCGGTTTCGGCTAAATAAGTCAACCTATATTGCAATAATACTTTTTGTTGCTCTTCTGATGAGAGTGCGTTCCATTCGTTTGACGAAAAAACAGTAATATTATCATCGCAAACTGCATTAATGTTTACATTTCCTTCATTTTCGAAAATGGAAATCAATGTCGAAATAGCTGACGCTTTGTCGGAATTTTTATTGTACCAAGAATTAAATAATTGAATAAAAATCCATTGGGTGTGTTTGTAATAATCCGGATTCGAAGTGCGGACTTCACGGCTCCAATCAAATGAGAAACCAATTTTATCCAATTGTTTTCGGTAACCCTCGATTTTGTTGCCTTCTTTGTCAACGCCTCCATCAATATTTACTGAAGTTGTGTCTTCAGGACGTTGACCCGTTTGAATAGCATACTGTTCAGCTGGCAATCCAAAACTGTCGTAACCCATTGGATGCAAAACATTAAATCCGCGATGTCTTTTGTATCGAGAATACACATCCGAAGCGATGTAACCCAGCGGATGTCCAACGTGTAATCCCGCTCCTGACGGATAAGGAAACATATCCAAAACATAATATTTTGGTTTTTCGGAGTCATTATGCGCTGCAAAAGTTTGATTTTCGGCCCAATGTTTTTGCCAATATTTTTCTATTTCTTTCGGATTATATTTCATACTTTTTTTAACCCTTTCAGGGTTTTGAACCCTTAAAGGGTTGTATTGCTTTAAAAAATTTAGGGACAAATTTACGTTTATTGTGCGAAAGTTAAAAGTTTGAGCGTTATTAACTTTAAATAAAGAAATTCTTTGTTATTTTTACCCCATAATTACAACAAACTATGGCTTCTTCATTTGATAAATTTCAAAAACGTAGGTTACTTTCCTCTTATTTCTCTGTTGTACTAAGTGTATTCTTAGTTTTATTCCTATTAGGAATTCTAGGATTTTTCATTATTAATTCTAAAAAACTGGCGGACAATTTCAGGGAAGAAATTGCTATGACGGTGTTTTTCAAAAACGATGCTAATGACAGTATCTTAAAAGCTTTTGGAAAAGAATTAAAAGCTGCTCCCTTCACAAAATCATACGTATATGTTTCTAAAGAAGCTGCTGCAAAGCAACATACTGATATTATTGGAGAAGATTTTATGACTTTTTTGGGTACAAATCCTTTGCAAAATTCTTACGATATTCACCTTAAAGCTGATTATGTGGTAAAAGATAGTATTTCAAAAATTGAAGGGCAATTACGAAAAAATAAAATGGTTGCTGATATTGTTTATGACAAACAATTAGTGAATTTAGTGAATGATAATATCAAAAAAGTAAGTATGTGGATATTAATAATAAGTACTTTTTTGACTATTATTTCTGTTTT
>CAMDGJ010000150.1 GCA_945897545.1 Flavobacterium psychrophilum | reverse complement strand
TAAAATTATAATAAATATTATTATTTTTTTAATAAATTTTTAAATTAGGTCATATTTGATATAAATTATAAAAATCAAAAATTACTGTGATTACACTCTTCCTATATAACAGTCAATTACAGAAATTATTTGATAACAGTGAATTATACAACTCCAAGAATGGGCAGCATAATTAAACTTTTAAATTAAACTACCTAAATAATAGCCACAGATTGCTTCGCCTTTTTACTAGCGCTCGGATCGAAGTTTTTCAAAAATCTCTTTTAATCTGTGAATCTGTGGCAAAAAGACGAAGCCGAGCTTCGAGAAATTTAACATAATGCGATTAAAATTTGGATTTTTATTGGTCTATTTTTTTATAAATTGCAAAAAATTTACAGGCATTGATATGAAAAGTCAAAATGGTAGAAATCAACATAACAAACAAAACTAATTATAATGAAAAGAGAAAATATATTGACTGGATCTCCTTGGGAAGATAAAATGGGGTATTGCCGAGCAGTTCGCATTGGTAATATCATTGAAGTATCAGGCACTGTGGCTATTGTAGATGGTGAAAAAGTAAAAGCTGATGACGCTTATGCGCAAACGCAAAACATTTTAGAACGAATAGAAAAAGTCCTCGAAGACCTGAATGTGGGAATGAAAGACGTGATTCGTACTAGAATTTTCACTACTGAAATTACCACTTTTGAAGATGTTGCAAGAGCTCACGCTTCTTTTTTCAAGGACATCAAACCTGCTACGGGTTTTTATGAAATCAGTAAACTAGTGGCTCCTGAATATTTAGTAGAAATAGAATTCACGGCTGTAGTTGCTGAATAATTAACTTCAATTGTCATTTCGACGAAGGAGAAATCACTTAACGAAAGCAATAAACGAGAGCAACTAATGCGATTTCTCCTTCGTCGAAATGACAAAAACAGACCCAAATGAATCTAAAAAACACCTTTCTACAAACTTCCAAATGGATTCTTATTTGTGTTTTGATAGGGGTTATCTCAGGTTCCGCTTCAGCATTTTTTTTAGTGTCGTTAGATTGGGTTACGCAGTTTAGAGAAGGTAATAATTGGATAATTTGGCTGTTGCCAATGGGTGGTCTTGCCATTGGATTGCTATATCATTATTACGGAAAAGATGTCATGAAAGGCAATAACCTATTGCTTGAAGAATACGAAAACCCCAAGAAAACCATTCCGATAAAAATGGCTCCTATGGTTTTAATTGGCACCTTAATCACACATCTTTTTGGTGGTTCTGCTGGTCGCGAAGGCACGGCAGTTCAAATGAGTGGCGCCATTGCCGACCAATTTTCAAGACTGTCATCTCGAGCGCAGTCGAGAGGTAAGCTCAACAACCACGACAGAAAGACACTGATAATTCTAGGAATCAGTGCAGGATTTGCTTCTGTTTTTGGAACGCCTTTGGCAGGAGCTTTGTTTGCCTTGGAGCTTTTATATTTTAGCACAATCAGTTTTAGGAGTAGTGTTTTTTCGTTTGTGGTTGCTTACATTGCTTATTTTACGGTGGAATTGTGGAATGTAAAACATACATTATATCCTATTCTCGCAATTCCAGCAGTGACATTAAATAATCTAATCTGGGTCATTATTGTTGGAGTTTTATTTGGTTTAACGGCAATGTTATTTTCCAGAACCACTCATTTATGGGGACGATTATTTTCAAAATATATCCAATATGCTCCAGTACGACCATTTGTGGGAGGACTTATTTTGGCTGTCGCCATTTATCTCATTGGAACCACAAAATACATTGGTTTGGGAATTCCCACAATAGTTGAATCCTTTTCCAAAACAAACGAATGGTACGATTTCATTCTCAAAATAGCGTTTACTGGATTCACGCTTGGCGCAGGATTTAAAGGTGGCGAAGTAACTCCGCTGTTCTTCATTGGCGCAACATTAGGGAGTGCTTTGTCACTAATTGTTCCTTTACCCATCGCGCTTTTAGCCGGTCTGGGATTCGTGGCTGTTTTTTCGGGGGCAACCCATACTCCTATTGCTTGCACGGTAATGGGAATGGAACTTTTTGGTACGGAAAGCGTTCTATTTATTGGCATTGCCTGTGTGGTTGCTTATTTTTGTTCGGGCTCCATTGGGATTTATAATTCGCAAATTGTAAAGGGAGCGAAACATAAGTTATATCAGCGAATAAAAAGACAAAACCTTGAGGATTTCTAGTGTTGAAGTGATTTAAACTTTTTTCAATTGGCTGCAAAATGGTTCTTTTGTCCCATATTTTATCTTTTTCTTACTCCGTAGCTCGGCTATGCAGTTCATAAAAGCTTAAATCTGGAACAAAAGTCCCGATTTTTCGCTTCAATCAAAAAAGGTTAAATCACTTCATTGTAAAAGTTTGTTAAATCTTTAAATGTTATGAAGATTACACTAAAAAAATGTAAATTCGCACACTATGAAAGAACAAGATATACAAGCGATACAATTGTTGTTATCCACTCCAAAAAAAATTGCCATTATTCCGCATCGAAGTCCTGACGGTGATGCGATGGGGTCAACCCTTGGATTGTATCATTTTTTGTTAAAAAACAATCATCATCCCGTTGTGGTTTCTCCCAACGAATTTCCAGATTTTTTGGGTTGGCTACCGGGCTCCGAAACCGTTAAAATATTCGAAAAAGACAAAAAAAACTGCACTAAAATCCTAGAAGATACTGAACTAGTTTTCACGCTGGACTTTAATGCTTTGCACCGTGTAGGCGAAATGGAAAATGTGCTCAACAAGCTGACCGTTCCTTTTGTAATGATCGATCATCATCAATCGCCGGATGATTATGCCACAGTTACTTATTCGGATATTGCTTTTGGCAGCACTTGCGAAATGTTGTATAACTTTATTTGTTTTCTCGGAAAAAAATCAGAGATTGACAAAACAATTGGCACTTGTATTTATACCGGAATTTTGACAGATTCAGGTTCCTTTCGATTCCCGAAAACTACCGGGACAACCCACAGAATTATCGCTGATTTGATAGATTTAGGGGTTGAAAACATGGAGATTCCAACGCTGCTTTTTGACAATAGTTCTTATGGAAGACTCCAATTATTGGGTAGAGCGCTTCAGAATATGAAGGTTTTGCCCGAACATAAAACAGCATTTATCACCCTTACACAAGACGAATTAGACAGCTTTAACCATATAAAAGGAGACACTGAAGGCATCGTGAATTATGGTTTGAGTATAAAAGGAATTATATTTACGGCCATTTTTATCGAAAATGCCGAAGAGAAAATCATCAAGATTTCGTTCCGTTCGCAAGGTGATTTTGACGTGAACCTTTTTGCAAGGGAACATTTTAACGGTGGCGGTCATCGCAATGCTGCTGGAGGAAAATCAGAATTGACGATGGAAGAAACAGTACAGAAATTTGAAGATTTGGTAAGCAAAATAAACTATCTCGGGGCAGATTCTCATAAAAAGTAACTAAATAATAGCCACAGATTGCTTCGCCTATTCGCTATCGCTTGGGTCACAGATTTTCAAAAATCTTTTTTAATCCGTGAATCTGTGGCAAAAAAATGAAGCTAAGCTTCGCGGAATTAAACTCAAAGATATTAAAAATGTAAAGCGCTATGAAATATTGTAAACTTATTCTATTTGTATTCTTGGTTTCCATTTTAGTATCCAGTTGCAAACAACAGCAAGAAGCCAGAAGACCGGTTACACAATCCTCCGGAAGCTTTATGAAAAAATCAGTGGAACGAAACAAGAAATTAATCGCTACCGAAGAAGGACAAATCGATTCCTTGATTAAAAGCAATCCGAAAATAAAATACATGGCCTCGTCAAAAGGGTATTGGTATACCTATGTCACACAAAACAAATTAGACAGCCTAACTCCAAAAAAAGGAGACGTTGCCTTTTTTGATTACGAAATAAAGGACTTAAAAGGAAATGTCATTTATTCGCAAGTAGAATTAAGACCGCAGACTTATGCTGTAGACAAACAAAATATAATGACCGGATTACGAGAAGGCATAAAATTGATGCACAAAAACGAAACAGTAATTTTTCTTTTTCCATCGCACATTGCTTATGGATTTCACGGTGACGACAAGAAAATAGGCACAAATCAACCCTTACTTTGTACTGTGACCTTACATAATTTCATATCAGAAAAAGCGTTTAAAAAAGAAATTTATCTCAAGGAAACGACTGCTGCCAAACAAGATCAAATTCATACCAACTCAGAAAACAAACCCAAAGACAGTTTAAAAAATTAAATTTAAAATGAAAAAGCACCTTCTTTTACTATTACTTTTAGCAGCCTCATTGTATTCTTGCAAAGAGGAAAAAAATAATCTTCCTGATGGATTATACGCCCAAATCGACACCAATAAAGGGACCATAATAGTACAATTGGATTATGAAAAAGCACCCGTTACGGTGGCTAACTTCGTGTCTCTAGCCGAAGGAAAAAATGAATTCATCATCAATGAAAACCTGAAAAACAAACCTTTTTACAATGGATTGAAATTTCATAGAGTCATCAAGGAATTTATGATTCAAACTGGTGATCCACTAGGAACGGGTTCTGGAGATACAGGATACAAATTCAAGGATGAGATTTCAGATTTAAAATTTGATAAAGGTGGCGTTTTGGCTATGGCCAATAATGGACCGACAACAAACAGCAGCCAGTTTTTTATTACTCATATAGAAACTCCTTGGTTAGAAGGCAAACACACCATCTTCGGTCATGTGGTTGAAAAAGGGATGGATGTGGTAAACAAAATCGAACAAGATGATTTTATCAAAACAATAACTATCATTAGAAATGGAGAGGCTGCTAAAAAGTTCGATGCTGTAAAAACCTTTCAGGATTATTTCGCTGTCGAATCTGAAAATCAAAAAAATAAATTGGCGATTGAAGCCGCTGCAAATGCACAATACCAAGCGGTTTTTGATCAAAAAGTAGCTTATTTTGCTGCAATGAAAGCCAAGGCTACTACTACTCCAACAGGTTTACAATATGTAATCACCAAAAAATCGGGCGGCAAAAAACCTGCGGCTGGAACCAACGTTTTCATTCACTATGCAGGTTTTCTAGAAAACGGAAGCCTTTTCGATTCTAGTATTGTTGATGTCTTAAAAACTTTTGGAAAACTAGACGAAAGCAGAGCGGCTCAAGGTGGATACCAACCCATTCCTTTTCAAATAGGAAAAAAAGACGGGATGATTCCGGGTTTTATCGAAGGAATCGAGCAATTGTCTTTTGGAGACAAAGCCGTAATATTTATCCCTTCGAAATTGGGATATGGTGAAGCAGGTGCTGGTAATGTCATTCCGCCAAATGCCAATATTATTTTTGAAATTGAATTGTTAGAAAAAATGCGATAGCGAGGTAATAGGTTCGGGGTACGAGGTATGAAATATTAAATACAAATTAAACTTTACAAAATTATAACTATTTTACAATTATAAATATTAAACTAAACCAAATGAAAACTAAATTCTTATTATTATTATTCTTAGGAATGTTGAACATTCAGGCTCAAACTGCCAAAAAACCGCTTACAACTACAACTAAAAAAACAACTGCAACCACCAAAACTACAGCTAAGACAACTGCAAAACCACCTCAAAAACCAGCAGCGGTTGCCGAAGGAATTTTTGCAACAATTGCTACCAATAAGGGAAATATCGTTGTCCAACTCGAATACCAAAAAACACCTATAACTGTAGCCAACTTTATCTCTCTTGCCGAAGGAACAAACACTTTTGTAAGCGATGAAAAACTAAAAGGAAAACCATTTTATGACGGTTTGAAATTTCATAGAGTGATTAAGGACTTTATGATTCAAGGTGGCGATCCTCTTGGGAATGGTTCTGGTAATCCAGGTTTTGCTTTCAAAGATGAATTCACTGAATTGAAACACAACAAAGGAGGAATCCTTTCGATGGCTAATTCTGGACCTGCAACAAACGGAAGTCAATTCTTCATTACCCACAAAGACACGCCGTGGTTAGACGGAAAACACACCATTTTTGGACACGTAACTCAAGGAATGGATATCGTAAACTTAATCGCCCAAGACGATGTCATCTTGAAAGTGACTATTGCTAGAAAAGGAACTTTGGCAAAAGCCTTTGATGCCCCAAAAGTATTCTCCGATTATTATACAAACAAAGCTGAAGATGCTAAAAAACAAGCATTAATTGACGAAGAAAACCAGCAAAAACAAGCGGCAATAGAAGCCGAAGCCAAGAAAGTGTATATGGAAAAATACGCTAGTGTAATCACGGCAAAAGTAGCTTCTATAGCAGATACTAAAGCTACTGGAACTAAAACTGCTTCTGGTTTAATATATAAAATTACCGAAAAAGGAACTGGCGTAAAACCTGCTGATGGCACGACTTTCAATTTTAATTATGCTGGCTATTTTGAAGACGGAACCCTTTTTGACAGCAGTATTGCCGAAGTTTGTAAAACATACGGAAAATATGACGCTAACCGAGATACTCAAGGTGGATACAAATCCTTCCCTTTCGAGGCAGGAAAAAAAGACGGGATGATTCCTGGATTTCTTGAAGGATTGAGTTTAATGTCCTATGGAGATAAAGCGACAATCTTAATTCCATCAAATCTTGGATATGGCGAAAGCGGCGCTGGTGGTGTAATTCCGCCAAATGCAAATCTTGTATTTGAAATGGAAATGATCGAAATCAAGGCAGAGCCAAAATAATAGCCAGTGTCATTTCGACCAAAGGGAGAAATCACATCAGTTGCTCTCGTTATGTGATTTCTCCCTTTGGTCGAAATGACA
>CAMDGJ010000149.1 GCA_945897545.1 Flavobacterium psychrophilum | reverse complement strand
TGTTGCATCAGGAAATCTATGGCCCATTCGAGGCGTTCGGCAACGATTTTTTCACCTACTTTTTCAGCCAGGATTGAATTGTCGCCGGTAAGTTGAATGTATTTGTAAACCGCCTGTACTAGCGAGCTTTCCTGGTCGGTTTCCACGGTGTTTTTGTGGGCAGCATAGCGCTTTTCAAATTTTGAATAGGAGAAATCGTAAGCTACTTTGCCCACTTTTTCTATTGGGGTAAATCCATCTATGATATTTCCATCCTCCCCCTGCATCCTGAAAAATACCAGCAGATTTTCCTTCAAATCTTCTTTTGGAAAAACCTGAGCAGCCAGTTCAATAAACGTGTTGTAATCACGGATCCACACTTCGCGGTAACCATCGCCGGCATTAAACCCGGTTTTCATCACCTCTAGTGCTTTTGATTTTACAAACTGGATATACTCGTTTTTTGCAATCTGATCAGCAAGCGCTCTATTTGCTTTTTTAGAATTCTGGGCTGCACAGGAAAATGCCAGCAATAGCAGTATAAGCGGATAGTACTTTTTCATTTTTCTTAGTTGTTTTTCTTAATTAAGTTTGCGCTCCGACAGATGCTTCACAGCACAAAAAAAGAATTCTACCAAAAAATCGAATATAAAGCAACAAGAACTCCACAAATAATCATCGCACCAACTGCAAATCCATTACTTACTTTAAACATTTTGGAGTCAACCTCTAATCCTTTAACTTTAATTCCTTTCTTGGCATCGTACAAACTGATAACAATCATTAGCAATACACAAATTGCAAATACAAATCCCATTCGGTCTAAAAACGGAATCTCATACGCCATTGTTTTGTCTTTTTGCTCTACCAATGTGGCAAAGCCAGTGCTGCTCAAAAATTCTAGATTCATAAATTGAGGCAAGAATTTAAAAAATACCGATAATACAAAGCCTCCAATGGTGGCAAACATCGCGGCATTCGAACTCGTTTTCTTCCAGAAGAATCCTAAAATAAACATCGCAAAAATCCCTGGACTTACAAACCCAGTGTATTCCTGTATGAATTCAAATCCTCCTTTTTTGTCAATTCCTAAAAAGGGAGCAATAAGTACGGCTAGAAGCATGGCTACCACAACCGTAATTTTACCTACTTGCACCATTTTCTTTTCACTGGCATCTACATTAATTTTTTTCTTGAAGATGTCTAAGGTAAAAATGGTGGAAATACTGTTTACTTTTCCTGCTAATGAAGCCACAACAGCGGCTGTTAGCGCTGCAAATGACAATCCCTTTAATCCAACAGGAAGTAAATTTAGTAATACTGGATACGATCTATCCGGATTGATGATGCCGTCAGGTCCTAGCATTTCGGTTTGTAATCCTCCTTTTGTATAAATTACATAAGCGGCAATTCCAGGTAAAACCACAATCACGGGCATTAATAGCTTAAGGAAAGCGGCGAACAAAATTCCGCTTCTGGCTGTTTTTAAATCAGCTCCCAAAGCCCTTTGAGTGATGTATTGGTTACAACCCCAATAATTTAAATTCACAATCCACATCCCACCAAATAAAACCGTCAATCCTGGTAAACTTGGAAAGTTGGCATTGTCTTTTTTGAATATCATATGAAAATGATCTCCTGATTGATTCATCATATAGTTAAATCCTTGAACCATTCCGTGTTGTCCGTTTAATTCTGCTACTTTATCCAAGGCTAAATATGTGGTTACCAATCCTCCAAAAATTAAAAAAACCACCTGAATTACATCGGTGTATCCAATTACTTTCATTCCTCCTAAGGCAATAACGATGGCAAAGAAAGCTAATCCATACATACACAAATTGATTTCTATCCCTGATATTCCATTGATAGCCAAAGCTCCCAAATAAAGTATGGAAGTCAAGTTGACGATTACATACAACAACAACCAAAAAACTGCCATTATCATCGCCACGTTTCCATTGTATCGTTCACTCAAAAATTGAGGCATTGTATAAATCTTGTTCTTTAGATACACAGGAATAAAAAATACGGCGACAATAATCAAGGTCAAGGCAGCCATCCATTCATAGGTGGCAATTGCCAAACCCATTTTGAATCCATTACCCGACATCGCAATAAATTGTTCAGATGAAATATTCGAAGCAATCAATGAGGTTCCAATGGCCCACCAGGTCAATGACCCTTCGGCTAAAAAGTAATCGTGGGATTCTGATATTGATTTTGAATGTTTGCGTCTGTACACGGAATATCCGTATCCAGCAACAATAAAAAAGTAAACGAGAAATACGAGATAATCGGCTAATTGTAATGTTTTCATATAAAATGTTGTGGTTTAATTAGTTAATGAGTCAAAAATAGTTAATATGCTTTTGTAGATTTCAACCAAAAGAAAGTGTCAGGAAAGCAATCAACTATGCAATTAAAAGTTTCCGACACCTTCAAGTATTCAATACTAATTCAAAATATTAAATATATTGGTTGATGATATTTTCAAACAATTCTTGTTTGCCACTTTGCAATATCAATTCCCCATTTTCTTTGGCGATTTCGTATAACCCTTTAAAATCAAGTTTTCCATCTTCAAAATCTTTTCCTTTTCCAGCATCGAATGAGCTGTATCTTTCTGTTCTTAATTTGTTATAAGCAGATGAAGTGATGATTTTGTCCGCAGTCAACAAGGCTCTTGCAAAAGTATCTGCTCCACCAATGTGTGCGTGGAAAACATCTTCCATATCTGTAGAATTTCTTCTGATTTTAGCATCAAAATTAACGCCTCCACCTTGTAATCCTCCAGCTTTTAAGAATACCAACATCGCTTCGGTAGTTTCTTGAATGTTGTTCGGAAATTGGTCTGTATCCCATCCGTTTTGATAATCGCCACGGTTTGCGTCTAAACTTCCTAACATTCCTGCTTTGGCAGCCACTTCCATTTCATGTTGAAAAGTGTGTTGCGCCAATGTGGCGTGGTTCACTTCGATATTCATTTTGAAATCTTTTTCTAAACCATATTGATGTAAAAATCCAATAGCCGTGGCACAATCAAAATCATATTGATGCTTCATTGGTTCCATAGGTTTTGGTTCGATAAAGAAATTTCCTTTGAAACCTTGAGCTCGCGCGTAATCTCTGGCTTTCGCTAAAAAAGTTCCCATATGATCTAATTCTCTGCCCATATCAGTATTCAGCAAAGACATATAGCCTTCACGTCCTCCCCAGAAAACATAATTCTCGCCACCTAATGCAATAGTGGCATCCAAAGCCAATTTTATTTGCCCTCCAGCTCTTGCCACAACATTAAAATCAGGATTAGTAGAAGCTCCGTTCATATAACGAGGATTTGAGAAACAGTTAGCCGTTCCCCAAAGCAATTTTACGCCAGAAGCTGCTTGTTTTTCTTTCAAATAATCGGTGATTGTAAGCAATCTTTGTTCAGATTCTCCAAAACTGGCTCCTTCCCTAATTAAATCAAAATCGTGGAAACAGTAGTATCCAAATCCCATTTTGGTAATAAATTCAAATGCTGCGTCTGCTTTGTCTTTGGCTGCTTGTACTGCATCTGAGGATTGATCCCAAGCAAAATTTTGTGTCCCAGGTCCAAATGGATCTGAACCTTGTCCACAGAATGTATGCCAGTAAGCGATTGCAAATTTAAAATGCTCGCGCATTGTTTTTCCAGCTACAATTTGATCTGGTTTGTAGTATTTGAATGCTAATGGATTGTCTGATGCTGCGCCTTCAAATTTAATTTCGCCAATACCTTTAAAGTATTCTTTATTGCCTAAAGTTGCCATATTCTATTTATTTATGATTAATTCTAATTCGTTTTTCCAAAGTTGGTACGCTTCTAAATAGGGTTGTTTGTCTTTAAAAGGCATATAAGTCATTAGGTGATCATTGTCGGTAATGTATTTTCCGAAGGTTTCAAAGTCGCCTTCGTGAAGTCCTGCAGCTCTTGCTGCGCCAATGGCTCCGGTAGTATTGTAGATTTCTATTTCGTGACTAATGAGCGTTGCCACAGTATTCGAAAATATTTCGGAACGGAATAAATTATCGTTTCCGGCTCGCATCACATTCACTTCGATACCATCAGATTTCATAATTTCCATTCCGTATACAAATGAAAAAGCAATTCCTTCTAAGGCTGCGCGGCAAATATGGGCTTTGCCGTGATTATTGAGATTGACATTGACCAATCGGGTTCCTACATCTTTACTGTTGAGCATCCGTTCGGCTCCGTTTCCAAAAGGAATCATGCAAACTCCATCAGAACCTACAGGAATTTCTGAAGCTAGGGTATTCATTTCTTCATAAGAAGAAACCGCAAGATTATTCAGTAGCCAGCGGTATTGAATTCCAGCACCATTGATGCACAACAATTTTCCAATTCTTGGTTCATTGCCTTTTTTATAATTGACGTGAGCAAAATTATTGACTCTGGAACTTTCTTTTACCGATAAACTGTTGGTCATAGCATAAACCACACCTGATGTTCCACCAGTTGCTGCTACTTCGCCTGGATTAAAAACATTCAAAGACAGCGCATTGTTGGGTTGATCACCTGCTCTATAGAATATTGGAGTTCCTTCTTGCAGCCCGCTTGCGGAGGCTCCTGTTGCATCAACTTTTGATTGGATGCAAAACGTATCAACAATATCTGGAACTAATTCTGTTGAAATTCCATAATGCTCAAACAAGAAATTAGCAAAACTGTCATTCTTGAAATCCCACATAATCCCTTCGGATAATCCTGAAATGGTGGTATTGATCACGTTGGATAATCTGTAAGCGATATAATCACCCGGCAACATAAATTTATGAATCTGACTGTATATTTCTGGCTCGTTTTCTTTGACCCATTTCAACTTTGAAGCGGTGAAATTTCCAGGAGAATTCAGTAAATAATCATTGCATTTTTTTTCGCCGATACTAGCAAATGCTTCATTTCCTATTTCCACAGCTCGACTATCGCACCAAATTATGGATTTTCGCAATAGCTGCCCTTTCGCATCCACCAAGACCAATCCGTGCATTTGATAAGAGATTCCGATCCCTTTTATTTGTGTTCTAGAAATATTGTATTTCTTCTTCAATTTTGCCACCGCATTGCAAGCGTGTAGCCACCAATCTTCTGGTTTTTGTTCTGCCCAACCATTTTTTAGGGCAAGCATACTCATCTCGGTTTCTGGCTCTTGTGCTACGCCAACGCTTTTACCGGTTGCAATTTCTACGATAGCTACTTTCACTGCGGAGCTACCTATGTCAAATCCTATGTAATACATATTATTTGTTATTTTTTTATTTAATTTAAAAAATTAGAGTGATAAAAATACAGTATCCATTATTATTTGAAAATAAAAAGAATATATTTTCAATTTTCATAACTAAAAGATAACAATTTATAATTTCAATATAAAAAATGTAATATATTGAAAAACAAGCGCATAACGCCTGTCCCTTAACAAATATAGCGCACTCAGTTTCTTACTTAAAGGTTTAAGTAACTTTAATAATTTAGTGGTTTCAAATTGAAAAAGAGTCTTTGGGAAATTAATATTCTTGTTAGAATATTAATTTTTATCTATGGTAGTACTAATCTGCTCTGCAAAAACATTTCAATTACCTAAAAACAAAGCTATATTTAACTTAAATTAGCCCACGTTTTAAAATTTAAAACCAATCGAAATGATACCAAAGATTACATTAAAAAAAATTGCGGCAGAGTTTAATGTATCAATCGCTACCGTATCTAAAGCATTGAATGATAGTCACGAAATCAGCACAAAAACGAAGGAAAAAATACAGGAATTTGCAAAAAAACACCATTACAAACCTAATAAAGTAGCATTAAGTCTTTTAAATAAAAAAACAAAAACATTAGGAGTAATTATCCCTAATATAATGAATAGCTTTTTTACCGAAGTCTTTGTGGGAATCGAAGAAAAAGCAACCGAATTAGGGTATAGCTTAATTTCCTGCATCTCTAATGAATCCTATGAAAAAGAGGTAAATACAGTAGAGTTGTTAAAAAGTGGAACTATAGATGGTTTTATTGTTTCCTTATCCGAAGAAACTCAAATAAATAAAGATTTTACTCATTTTATTGACGCTATCAACGAAGGGGTTCCCATAGTGCTTTTCGATAGAGTAACCGATGAAATCGAATGTGACAAAGTTATTGTGAATGATTTTGAAGGTGCACGTCATGCCACCGAGCATCTTATTAAAACAGGTTGTAAAAAGATAGCTTTAGTATCTGTAATCGACAATTTAAGTGTGGGTAAATTAAGAGTCGAAGGCTATAAAAAAGCCTTATCGGATAATTTTATTTCAATTGAAGAAAAGATTATTGTGAGACTTACTAAAAAAGAAGATTTTGAAACTTCAATGAAAATAATTTTAGCCGATAAATCCATTGATGGTTTATTATGCCTTGAAGAAAGTTCTGCTTTAGAATCATTGAAACTAATAAAATCAATGAATTATCAAATTCCACAAGAAATGTCGATTATTTGTTTCACAAACGGAAAACTACCCCAATATGTTAGCCCAACAATAACCACTATAAGTCAGCATGGCAAATACATTGGAGAAACTGCCACCAAAATGTTAGTAGATCGATTAGAAAGCAAACTAGATAATGGGTTTTCGACAAAAATCATCAAAACTAGTCTCATCGAAAGAGAAACTACAAAACGTTTGAATTAAAATCAATTGTGAGAATTGCTAAAGAAGTTAGTAAATAATGCGAATCAAGGGTTAAAATAAAAAGTTTCACTATCAACCGACAAACCTAAAAATAAGGCAATAAAATTCTCTCAACCCTATCATTTGCTAGTGTTGTCTTTTTAAAACAAAAACCTACCTCCCTATATTTTAGAATAATACGTTTTGAATATTTGGAGGTTTAGTTCTTTTTAG
>CAMDGJ010000148.1 GCA_945897545.1 Flavobacterium psychrophilum | reverse complement strand
TAAATCTGATAGAAATTCTATGGCGAAGAATAAAATATCAATGGTTGGGTTTCGATGCTTATAAAGACTTTGAAAATCTCAAAGAACAATTAAATGCTGTACTGAATAATTTTGGAACAAAATACGACATTAAATATTAACCATTACTTAGTTTTGTTTTTGACTTACTTTATGGGTACGAGCGCGACGCTCGCACCAGCCCTATTATAACTAATGCTCGCGCCGTCGGAGCAGCAGCATAATGAATCAAAATTTATGACATCCTTTTTAATTCAGAATTTAGTCGATTATTTTTAATCCCGTTTAGGAAAAAAAGTGTTTTCAACCGAAATTTCATTCTATCCGATCCACTTCAATCAAGTGGAATAGGGTATCGTCTCCTGAAACATAATTCAGTGACAACTCGCTAAAACCGTACGATATGATACTCTTGGTTATCCATTTTCCACTATCTGTATTTTGAACTAGTGTAGCCTGTTCTTGACCAGACAGTCCAATTGACCAGGCCCCCTTGCCCCTATCGAGATAGGTAACGTTCACCTTTACAGTCTTGGCATTAAAAGTTGGATCGAGACGAAATCGCATTTGTTTCTTTCCAGATTGATGTTCAAAACCACGACCAAAACGACCATAGATGGATTCGTCGATATTCCAATACGCTACATCACCGGTCCCTATGGCTATTTGAGTCAGAAAACGGGAATAGTTATTCGGCAAGGTTCCCCATCCTACATCATTTACCCCTTTGCTCTTGCGGTTGTCCATTCCACCACCAACTGCTTTTTGCGGATCATCCATTCGCGCACCAAAGGTGGCAAAAGCTTTGGCTATATTGAGATAACGCTCAGGATCTTTTTTATTTTCTGGCTTTCCCCCAAAAGTTTCAGCTGGAAAGCGATTGAAGTCTGAAGCATCGAGCCCATCCCTCAAAGCACAGAATGCAGAAGGCGAGGTCGCCGGATCCTTATGACCCGCATATTTATTAAAAAAAACACAAGCGGGTAAGTTATCTTTCTCCATTAATGCTTGCGTTGGAACATTCCAAATATCGAGTCGGCAACGCGAAGCAAAAATTCCCGACCAGTAGAGTGCTTGAGGAATATTGCGGTTCGACCAGCCCATTTCAAACAATTCGCCGTCCATTTCTCCACGAGTAAGTACCCTTTTTCCGCGTTTTTTTGCTTCAGCCTCTATAAACTCTAACTTGGCCAGACGTTTGTCATTATCACTAACATAATAGCCGTGGCTAAACATTCCTTGCTTTAAGGCGATGACCTCCATATTATCCAATAGCCATTGGGATTCTAGATTACCATTAGAATCAGAGTTCACTAGAATTGGTATACCGGGAAAGGCGTTTTGGTACTGCTTCCAGGATTCTAGTCGAAATTGGTTCCATACTTCTTTTGAAATTTCATATTTTTTTTCGATTGGGACTCCTTTATAGGGTTCGCCATCACCTGTGGATCCTTCGGCACACTGGACAAAAACAATATTTTGACGCAATTTTGGCGGTAGAGACCTAACATAACTTCCGAAAGCAGTAATCAAACCGAAAAATCCCTTTTTGTATTCTGGATGCAAATAGTAAGGATATTTTTTTTGGCCATCCGTCTTCTGCCCCAAAGCATTAACCTTTCTATCAGTAATAACCAACGGAACCCCTTTTTCATAAATCCATTCTGGAGCATGGGGTCCAACCCAAATCATAAGTGTAACAGATAAACCCTCTTTAGCTGCTTCTCTAAGCGGATTCCCAATTTTCTCATCGAATTCATAATTTCCCGGCGTCAATTCAAGTGAATTCCACTGGAGAATCAGCGGAACACTTCGAAGTTCCGGACAATTTGCTTTCGAAATTTGCCCCGGCTTCCACCCCGCCCAACTAGATATACCGTATCCTTTTTGGGACTGAGCGTAACCGCAAATAGACACAAAAGATACTAGTAAAAAAAGGAGAAAAAATTTGTGAGTGATTTTCATTTATTTAGGATTTAATTTTTTATTATTCCAATTTCAAATATAAAAAAACTTTAGAGTTTAACTATCCTAACAAAGCTAACTATGGGTTTCAATCCTTTTTGTGCCAAACATTCGAAATCATAACCAGAATTCATCTTCTGATTAAAATCAGCTTCTACAAAAAAAGTGGTCGTCAGAAGTTTTTTTGAGTCCGAACATTTCACAGTCCGTGATTCGGTCCCTTTAACTCCAATAAAAGACAATAGCCACTCCCCTTTTCCTTCGTCGAGATAGCTAATTTTGATGACCACTTTCTGCTTCTTACCCTTTAGAAAATTGGCATCTACATTGAACCCTATTTTATCACCAGTTCTCGCTATATAATCATAGTATTTTCCGGGTTCCACCCAATGCATCTTATTAGCCTGATTGATTTTAACAACAGCAGTAGTTTCATAACCAGGAGAATCACGTTGAAAAACCCATCGCTCAAAATTCTTTACAGCACCAGCATTTCCTTTCAAATAACTTTCTCTCAGAAAACACCAAGCATCTGGTGCCGTCTTGGCAATACGACCTACTTCGAGACTCATCCAAGGAATCATTGCCGGAATTAGAGTAAAGTTCGGATAACAAGCCAAATTTACCCTCATTTGTAACATTCGAAGACTGGAAGTGAAATACCTGTAAGGAAATGAATCAGTAGAAAATCCGTATCGATTTTGAGTGGCAGCTGTTGCCCATTTTTCTTCATATTCTTCATTGACTTCGCCATGAAGGGCTTCTTTAGCAATAAGTGGGCAGTTCTCATTTAATACTAAATAACCATTTTCGTCTAGAATCTGCCCAATTTCGGGAGAAGGTATTTGATAAAGATACATCTCAACAAATCCACGACGCACGCCAAAACCTTTAGAAAATCCATACTTACAGTTTCCTCCCATATACACTTTGTATTCGATCCCTTTAGTAATGGCTTCCCAAGCATCGAGACGTTCTCTAACATGTTGTACTGTATCTGGATCGACTCCGTGAGGGCCTATTCCTTCATCCCCTAGTGATGGTGAGGCGTAGCCTACATAAAGACCTTTAACCTCCTTCATCGCAGGAATACCCGATTTCCCAAAAGCGGCAATGAGCGCTCGATATTTATCATGAAAAAGAGGGTTGGCAAGATCGTAATTCTCCTCCCTTTCTATTCCCTTTTTTTGACTACGAATAGAAGGAACTTGGTATTTTGATTTAAGCCAGTCTGGGGCTGATGCCGTTCTGGAGGTCATCAATCGAATACAACTCCCATAACCTCGCTTCGCTGCGACATCAATAGCGTTTTTAATTGGGGAAAAATCGTAAACACCCTCAACAGCTTCAATGGTATTCCAATGGAACCAAATATCTACAATAGGATTGCACTCAAAATTTACTTTCGGTAGTTGTGAAAGTGACTGGAGCGATTTGCTATTCAAAACTCTAGCCATACCTATAAGCCCTTTGGGACTCACTTTCGTATTGGGTGGCAAACTCCAATCCCATCCTTCCTTTATATGATCTCTAGTTTTCCATACGTCTGGCTTTGCCTCACCATTAGGTGTTTTTACATATTTTCCCCAAAAAGGATATTCAAGCTCTTGTCCAGTTGCCTTTAGACTGAATTGAAGGAGTAGTATAAACAAAAATAGTGGACTCAAGTGAATCCTTTTTTTTAATATCATAACATTATTATTATTTAAAATCATAGATCTTAACTCGTTTTTGGTCAGGACTGTATTGAGAAAAAATAAAATTTCATTAAAAAAAGATTCTCGATACACTTCAGTTCAATTTCGAAGTTTATCGAGAAGTTTTGTTCTGCAATAATCCACAAAAAACACTCGAATTGAGTTTTTAAATGTTTAACACCCAAGTGTTAGATTATAGTAATAGATATCCGTTGCGTGTAATTCAATTTTATTTTTTTAAACGCATAGAAACAAAGTTATTGTTGATATTAATTAGTCGTTTCACTTAATTTTAGAATACATTAGGCTATGTGAAAACCAAAAATTGGTCTATCTTAACCTTTTTTCTATTGTTCTATGCGTTTCAATTTTTAATTTCTGAAAATTTAATAATTGCACCCAACGGGTTAATAGATATAAAAATCTTTAAAATTATTTCACATTGGTTTTGAATTTAAAACTATTCTTCTTCTTCATTTTTTTTCTTGCCTTTGGTCATCTTTTTTTTGTCTTCACCTGAAAGTTTGTTATTAGGTGAATTCAGTTCATTGTTACTTGGCAGGTATTTTTGAAAACGGGAAATGATTTCTTTATATTTAGAATTCGAAGCCAGATTATTATGTTCCAATGGGTCAATAGAATGGTCATAAAGTTCTTCTGCACCATTAGCTCTTCCTCCATACCAAGTAAAACGGTAACGCCCATCGGAAAGGGAATGGTTATTATACTGATAGGTAGTCAAAGTAGGTGTATTCCACTTCATCTTAGGATTTTTTAACAATGGTGCAAAACTGATTCCTTCGTTTTCTGCGTTTTTAGGCAGTCCACATAGTTCTATTAGCGTAGGATACATATCCAATAAATTAACTACTCCATCTGTTTTTACATTTGGTGTTGTAACTCCCGGCACGCTAACAATAAAGGGTACACGAGCGGATTCTTCCCAAAGGTCTGTTTTCCCGTATTTCATCTTTTCGGAAAGATGCCATCCGTGGTCTCCCCAAATCATCACGACAGTGTTATTGGCATACTTACTTTTTTCCAGCGCATCGAACAAAACTCCTAGACAATAATCAACATAACTGATATTGGCCATATAAGCGCGTTGTGCCTCTTTATGTAGATTGGCTTTATCAGTCAACTGGAATCGTGGATCGGGTTTAAATAATTGTTTCCCATTCTGGTCCACAATATCCTGGAGATCATCGCTTTTCAAAGCAACAGGTATCACTTTATCCAAAGGATAGATATCATAAAATTGCTGTGGTACAATCCAAGGTAAGTGGGGTTTGGCTATACCAAGCGCTAGAAAAAATGGTTTTCCATCAAAATCACGTTGCAATTGATCGGATGCCCATTTGCAGGCAACATAATCTTTGGTTTTTTCCACAGGCCCTTCGCTGGCCCCCCAAACAAAATCTGATCCGCCACCTTTGATTCCATCAACTTTTGGCGGAGTTTGTTCCCAAAGTATACCTTGATTAGAGCCTCCTGGACTTACAAATTCTTGAAAAGCCCATTGGCCTTCATCTAAACCTTTTTCTGTAGGGTGTTTATGAAAAACTTTGCCTGCAGAGAGTGTGTAATAGCCATGCAGTCCAAAATATTCAGGTAGAGTAAAAACATCTTTGGCTTTCGGAGCGTCTTTGATATTTTGATTATTGCCGTAAACTCCGGTCGAAGCAACTCTTTTACCAGAAAGTAAAGCAGTACGGGAAGGACAGCATACTGTAGATGGACTATATGCTTTGTTCATAACCATACCATTTTCCTTGGCAAATTTGTCAATATTTGGAGTCTTTACTTGTGAGTTACCTCCTAGGCAACCTACCCAATCATTCAAATCGTCAATGGCAACGAATAACACATTGTATCCTTTACTTTTATATTTCGCAACATCCTCTAGTTCAGATTGAGTTGGCTGAGCGAGACAGTTAATAGAAACTAATGATAGTAGTAAGAAGAAGATACATTTGTGACTAATTTTCATTTTTTTAAAAGTTTTATTTAATACCCCTATTTAATACCAAACATCTTATAACGATTTCATGTTCTCGCATAGTTCATCAAATGATTTTTGTCCTTCGTATTTTATGATTTGAGAATGACGACCTTCTAAAAGAACGGGACTTGCTTTTCCAAAAGCTTTCAATTCATATTCTTTAGGTTTATCACCCCAATTGAAAACACCAAGGTAAATGTCCTTATCCTTTCGGGCAATTATTAACTCGAACCCATCCTGCTTGTTAGTACCATGCTTCCAAAAATCCAATGGAACAGTCTCTTCCATTGCTGGAAACTCAAAAACTTCTTTTGATAATGCTTTACGTTCTGGTCGGAGTGTCATCAAATTATCACTTTGCAAACGGGCAGTTCCGTATAGTTTATTAAAATCGGCCCACATTTGAGCTTCATTCATCGTCATACTATGTCCGTGTTTCACATCTTCTTGAGACACTGTTGAGTCTTCGTCTATCGCTTCTCGGAAAACGAGGTAATCAGCATCGCCATTAAATACCTTACCACTGAGGTAAAAGTTACTTAGGTTCCCCAGACAGCGCTCGGGAAAAGCTTGGTAAATAGGATTAATGTCTCCACCAGTCCGCATACCGTCTACAAACCCAATAGTTGGACCAAAAACAGCAGAACAGCCCAAGAAATAGATATCATCCCCCATGGCTTCCCGCATGGTTTTCATTCCCAAACGAAAACGTTCTACCCCTGTGATCGTAGGGTCGTAGGCTTTGAAACTTTTAACGTGTTTGTTTTTAAGTTTGATATCATTCTCAAGGCCGTAACGCATGAAATCCACCTTGAAATAACGAATTCCCCAATTATCCTTCATGTTTTTTATACAATCTGCTATATGTGCTCTTGCTCCTGGATGAGAATAATCGAAGTAAATATAATGCATAACTTTGTCTGCTTTTTCATTCTCTTCGACAACCAACTTTCCATCCTGATCATGAAGAAAGTACTCAGGATGAGTTTTATAAATTTCAGATGCTTCATCTCCTCTAAACCCATCAAAATGTATTCCTGGAGTTTTTCCTTCGGCTTTAATCCTGGTAACAATCTCCTTGAGACCGCCGGGTAAAAGACCTGAGTGCAACGTTTTATAATCTCCTCGTTCAGTCCACCATCCACCATCAATTTGAATCATATTTACCTCGGGAGCCAATTGATTCAATTGATCCATATTGCCATAAATATCTTTTGGGGTGAATACTC
>CAMDGJ010000147.1 GCA_945897545.1 Flavobacterium psychrophilum | reverse complement strand
AAGGTAGCCTTGCACAATAATTTTGTCTTTTCTATCGACAAATTCTGCTCCTGCAGGAAGATTCACTAAGTCTTTTTCAGTGAATTCGGTGTCAACTCCATTTACTTTGTAAATAAAAACCATTTCAACAACACTTTTTGGGGCATTGTCAGGAATTTCCATTGCTGTTTTAATATTCGTACCCACATTATAGGGTCTAAAATCTTTCAAAGGCAAATGATTTAAAACCCAATAACCCATAAAGCAACTCAAAATAACACTTGCTAAAACCAATAAGTTTTGGATTCCATTTGAAAATAAAGGCTTTACATATTTTTGATTGTAAAATAAAATTAAAATAAAAAATAACAGAATGAGGTCTTTCGTGAAAGATTGCCAAGGGGTCAAATGTAGTGCGTCACCAAAGCAGCCGCAGTCTTTTACCACATCAAAATAAGCCGAGTAAAAGGTTAGAAAAGTAAATAGAATAACCAGAAGTAATAAACTCCAAATCGTAATTTTTGATTTGTAGCCAATGAGCAACATAACGCCTAAAACTACTTCTAAAATAACCAAAAATAAAGCGATTGCTAACGTATATGGAACAAAAAATGGCATATTAAAAACAGTCGTACTGAAATATTCGTCTAGTTTATACGAGAATCCAATAGGGTCATTTAGCTTGATCAATCCCGAAATAATAAATAAAATTCCAACGAAAAGGCGCGAGAATTGGGTGATGATGTTTTTCATTAATTCAATTTTTATATTAAAATCATTTAAATTGTACTAGTTCTCTTTAATTAAAATTTCTTCATTAAAATCAACGCAAAAACAGCATAATTAATCATATCCTGATAGTTAGCATCAATACCTTCTGAAACCAAAGTTTTTCCTTTATTGTCTTCGATTTGTTTCACTCGAAGTAGTTTCTGAAGTATCAAATCCGTCAATGAGCTCACACGCATTTCGCGCCAAGCTTCACCATAATCATGGTTTTTATTTTCCATTAAATCTTTGGTGAGTTTAACTTTGGCATCGAATAAATCGGAGGCTTCTTCCACATTCAAATCTGGTTGGTCGACAACGCCAAGTTCGAGTTGTACCAATGCCATAATTGAATAATTGATGATTCCTATGAATTCAACAGTTTCGTCTTCGTCAACTTTTCGAATTTCATTTTCCTGTAAACTTCTTATTCTTTGCGCTTTGATGTAGATTTGGTCTGTTAGCGAAGGCAATCTTAAAATGCGCCAAGCACTACCATAATCTTTCATTTTATTGACAAAAAGGGAGCGACAAATCGCGATCACCTTATCATATTCCTGTGAAGTACTATTCATTTAATGCTGTATATTTGTGACAAAAATAAGGAATATTTTTTAATTGTAGTCCCGTTCCTTAAATTTCGGGACATGAGATATTTAATGATTTTTAATTTAGAAAATGACAATAAACTGCAAAGGTAAACTTATCGATTTGATAACTCCCAAAGTGATGGGGATTTTGAATGTTACGCCCAATTCTTTTTTTGACGGCGGAAAGTATAAAAACGAAACTGAAATACTGTCTCAAGTTGAAAAAATGTTGGTGGAAGGAGCAAGCTTCATCGATATTGGCGCTTATTCCAGTAAGCCTAATGCTGAATTTGTCTCGGAAGCCGAAGAGCTAAAGCGGATTGTTCCTATCGTTGATCTAATTTTGGAACATTATCCAGAAACCTTAATTTCTATAGATACTTTTAGAAGCGAAGTTGCCAAAGTTTGTATCGAAAATGGAGCCGCCATCATTAATGATATTTCTGCTGGAAATTTGGATACGGAAATGATGGAAACTATAGGAAAATATAATGTTCCCTATATTATGATGCATATGCGTGGCAGTCCGCAAACGATGCAAACGATGACCAATTATGAAAATATTGTTAAAGAAATACTTTTCTATTTTTCGGAAAGAATTGCTAAAGCGAGAACTTTCGGCATCAATGATTTGATTGTCGATCCGGGATTTGGTTTTGCCAAAACATTAGAACAAAATTATGAAGTTTTACAAAAAATGGAACTGTTCGAAATGCTAGAATTGCCGCTATTGGGTGGATTTTCTAGAAAATCAATGATTTATAAAACATTGAATTTTACAGCACAAGAAGCCTTAAACGGAACCACGGTTTTGAACACCATTGCCTTGACCAAAGGAGCAAAAATACTTCGAGTTCACGATGTGAAAGAAGCAATGGAATGTGTTACTTTATTCAATACAATCAAAAATCAATAATGAAATATTTTAGTTTAATAATCCTTTTTGTATTGCTTTCTTGTGGAAATAAAGAAGATATTTTATTGCCAAAATCGAATGTAACGATTCTTTCTGATGTGGTCGATCATTCGCCAATTTATATTTTTTTCAGAACTAAAGGAAAAGATACTTTAGCGGAAGTAAACCAGAAAAACGCCATTATTTCGACCAATTGGATTCTTAATATCGACAAGCGATTGCGTTGCAATTAGTGATTCCCGCAGTGATGAAATTGCAGGAAAAAAAGCGAAATAAAGTTGCTCACAAAAACGAGTTAGCGCAAAATTATTATTCGTATGCAGATAGTATTGGCAAGAATATGGCGTTTCTACCATTTACGAAAGTGTTTTATAAAATGGAGAAACCAATGTTTAGATTTGTTGTATTTTTTTCAAGAAAAAATGAAATTTTTGTAGATGGAATTTTAGGAAATCGGGAAGAATTAAAACAACTTTTAACAGCTTTACACAAAGATAAACTCAAAAAATAAGATTCCGTTTTGATGCAAATTTGAGTTATGAAACTTATATGCAGAATGAAATTTTCATTCAAAGTTTAAAAATTAGAAATAGTGAAGAATTCATTTTTTAGATTTTTTATTTGCTCTTTTTAGAATTTAGATAATTTCTTTACTGGTAACGACTGCATATTATAATCCGAACAAGAACTTTTTTTTACTTCACAATGACTGAAAACTGCTACTAAAAATTTTCGGCGTGAAACATTTAATATCACAAAAGTCTTATTTTCTATAGTTTAGAAAACAAGACTTTTATCAATATAACAAACCAAATTTTATTTATTGTTTTAGAAGCTGTCCTCTAATTTCTCCTCCTGGAAATGCTGCAGTATGAACATTTACATAATAAAGTCCAGCAAGAAGGTCAGCTTCCTGAGTTGCATCTAATGCAACACTAGTATAGGATATTGGAGATATCGCTGAACTAAATCCAAAAATGACTCCTCCGGCAACCCCTAAAGCGCCTTTATGTATGTGTGCAGCAGTAGGAGTCGGAACAGTATGCGCTATAGTTACTGTAAATATTTTTGTAGTAGTATTAAATACGAGTGTTGCCGTTCCTGTTGCCGTTGAAGCATTTGGGCTGGATTCACTTGCGCCGTTCATTGTAGCTTTAAAAGTTACATTTGGATTTGGATCATCATCATCATCACAGGTAACAATTGTTAATGAAATAAAAAAAATGGCTAAAATTCTAATAAAGTGTCTCATAATAAATTTTTTAAGGTTAAAAAACGAAAAATATAGTAACAATCGATATTATTTATTTAATTCTTATAAAGGTGTAACTAAATAGGATTTAAGCATATTTTTATTTAAACTTCATAAATATAATAATATTTTTATAAAAATTATTTGAGTTTTATGAAAAAATTAACCTTTAAATAAATGTATTGAAGTGTTTACGTTGTTTTAAGTAATACTGTAAGTGTTTGAATTATAGTAAATTGAATATAGTGAATAAAGACTAGTGCGTGAAATTACTGCAATCTAAAATCTACAATCACTGATGATGATAAGGTTCATTTTTTAAAATCGTGAATCCGCGATACAATTGTTCGATAAAAAATAAACGTACCATTTGATGCGAGAATGTCATTAGTGAAAGAGATATTTTACCATTAGATTTGGCATAAACTGTTTCTGAAAAGCCATAAGGTCCACCAATTACAAAAACCAAAGTCTTCACTCCCGAATTCATTTTCTTCTGTAATTCATCCGAAAAAGCAACGCTCGAAAAGGTTTTTCCGTTTTCGTCCAATAAAATGAGTTGGTCTGTTGGCGTTATTTTAGCCAAAATCAATTCGCCTTCTTTTTCCTTTTGTTGACTTTCCGACAAGTTTTTTACGTTCTTGATATCGGGAATTATTTCTAAATCGAATTTGATGTAAAACGACAACCTTTTGTGATATTCGTCAATCAAGGATTGCAAATTTTTATTGTCGGTTTTGCCAATGGCGATGAGTTTGATGTTCATTTTGTTGTATTTTAATAAAACAAAGGTATAGAATTGAGAATTAAATAATAAATCATCGTTTTTACATCTTCATTTTATGATATTAATTTAAAACAAGAATAAATAGTGTTTAAAAATATAATATACCCCTATTTTTAGGATGTTGACTAAAATATTGTGCTAATTTTATCAAGATGCCCTCTATAATTAATTAAACATAACAAATTTTATGAAATTTGTAAAATAAAAGTTGGAATTATTGTGATACGATTAGTTAATTTTGAGCCAAAATAAAAAAATAAATTATGTTAGATGTAGGATTGACCACTTTTATGATTCTTGCCACTAGTTTGGTGATGCTAATGACGCCAGGTCTCGCTTTTTTTTACGGAGGATTGGGTTGTAATAAAAATATTTTGAGTATAATGATGCAGAGTTTTGTATCTATGGGAATAGGAACAGTGCTTTGGTTTGCTTTTGGATATTCGCTTTGTTTTAGTGGAAATATGAGCTCAGGATCTGATTTTTTAGGAATCATAGGCAATTTTGATAAAGCATTTTACCACGGAATTACGCCTTCAACGCTTTATTCAGCAGATAAGCCTTTTCCGGAATATATTTTCATTGCTTATCAAATGATGTTTGCCATCATTACTCCGGCATTGATTACGGGAGCTTTTATCAATAGGGTTTCTTTTAAATCGTATGTTTACTTTTTAATTTTCTGGCAAATTTTTGTGTATTACCCTTTTGTTCATATGGTTTGGGGTGGTGGTTTGCTTGCAGAATGGGGAGTTTTTGACTTTGCAGGAGGAATCACCGTTCACGCGACAGCCGGCTTTGCTGCTTTGGCATCGGTATATTTTGTTGGAAGACGTACCAATAAACACGAACCTAATAATATTCCATTAGTAGCCATTGGAACAGCATTGCTTTGGTTTGGCTGGTACGGATTTAATGCTGGAAGTGAATTGGCGGTCAATTCGATTACGATTTCCTCCTTTTTGAATACAGACACAGCTGCTTCATTTGCAGCAGTTACTTGGTTATTTATCGAATGGAATACGGGTAACAAGAAACCTACTTTTGTCGGATTGATGACAGGAGCGGTTGCTGGTTTGGCTACGATAACGCCGGCTGCGGGTTATGTAGATATTTATTCTTCAGCAATTATTGGAATTATAGCGGCTTGCGGTTGCTTTTTGGCTGTAAAATATAAGGAAAAGAAAGGTTGGGATGATGCTCTAGATGTTTGGGGAATTCACGGAATGGGTGGAATTATTGGAACTATTTGTTTGGGTTTCTTTGCCAACAGTACAATCAACGAAGCGATACCAAATGGCTTGTTTTTTGGAGGTGATGGAATGTTACTGTTTAAGGAATGCGTTGCCATTCTTTTTGCAATAAGTTATGCTTTCTTTTTTACCTTATTATTGTTTAAAATAATCAATAAGTTTATTCCTGTAAAAGTTACAGAAGAGGATCAGGAACTTGGACTTGATTTGTCACATCACGGTGAAGTGGCGAGACAACAGCGCTAAGAGATAATTTATATTGTAAAAAGGGCTACATTCATTGTCGAATGCAGCCCTTTTTTTTTACTTTTAAATCGCTTAACTGTCCAGAAACGAATCGGTATTGTTTTTGTTTTTCTTGAATAGTTTTAGTAGCAGCAATATCGTGGCAACAGCTTCAAAAGTCATTCCTATGATTAGAAAGAAAGTGGTCCAGTCTTTTCGTTCGTTCGTGATTTTGAATGCAACTCCTGTGATGATTAGCACTGCTCCAATTAGGAATAGAACGAGGATTTGAGTGTTTTTCATGTGATAATTATTAAGCCTCAAAGATATTAAAAAGATATAGAAGTTAGACTTCAAGAATAGTTTGCGTTTTTATGTAGTTCACATTTCGCTCTTTCAAATAGTTTAAAATATAGTTAAAGCAAGTTTCGTGTTTCCCGATTAATTCTGGCGGAAAAATTCCTTTTTCAATAAATAAACCATCTAAAAATAGATTGACTACAGCCGTTGCTGTATATCCAGTTGTTCTCGCCATTGATGAGGTTTGTGTTTCTGGACAATATTCATCGTATAAATTATAAACTACTTGTTCGATTTCACCGTTTTTATTTTCACCTTTCATAGTGATTCGCATGACGGTCAATTCTTCCTCCGTTTCGCCTAATTTCCATTCGTTAAAAAGTATTTTACTGGTAAAATCAAGCGGAGAAATTTCAGTTCCGTTTATCGTTATTTTATTTTCGTTAAAGAATCCGCTGTCTTTCAAAACTCTCACATATTCAACGTGTCCGGGATATCGCAGTGTTTTTTCCTTCATATTCTTGATGTGTGGCATCGTGAATAATATGGAACGCAAGCCATCTGAATTGAAAGATTCTAAGGTTCCTACTTTGTCAAATCCTACTAATTCACAATCGGTTAAAGCATCACGAACGATGATGTTTCCGTTTTCGACATAACGTGCGGGTCTTGTATATTCTTCGATTACATCAATTGGTGAGAAAGGTGCTTTGTAATTGAAAGGCCATTTTTTTTTCTTTGGCAATCCACCAACCAAGGTTTCAAAATCAGTTAGTTTTAGTTTTTCATTGTAATATCCCAAAATGATATTGTGCATTCCAGGTGCAACGCCACAATCCACAATAGCAGTTACTCCTTTTGCTTTTGCCAACGCATCTAATTCGAGAGCATTTTCTGGAAAAAAGGAAAT
>CAMDGJ010000146.1 GCA_945897545.1 Flavobacterium psychrophilum | reverse complement strand
CCCAACGTATTGACCATATCTACCAAGATCAACACCAGAATAATGTGAATTTTAAATTGCATTATGGTGATTTGACCGATTCTACTAATATCATCCGAATCATTCAAGAGGTGCAGCCCGATGAAATTTATAACCTTGGGGCGATGTCTCACGTAAAAGTTTCTTTTGATTCTCCGGAATATGTTGCCAATGTGGATGGAATAGGAACTCTTAGAATGTTAGAGGCCATAAGAATATTGGGTCTTGAAAAAAAGACGAGGATTTATCAAGCTTCTACTTCAGAATTGTATGGTGGATTAGCCGAAAATAAAAATGCAGCAGGATTTTACGATGAAAAATCGCCTTTCTATCCGCGTTCGCCTTATGGAGTGGCTAAAATATATGGTTTTTGGATTACCAAAAACTACCGTGAAGCTTATGATATTTATGCTTGTAACGGAATCTTGTTCAACCACGAATCGCCACGAAGAGGAGAAACATTTGTTACCCGAAAAATCACCATGGCTACCGCTGCCATTGCTTTGGGAAAACAAGACTGTTTGTATTTAGGAAACTTAAATTCCCAAAGAGACTGGGGACATGCCAAAGATTATGTGGAAGCCATGTGGCGCATCTTGCAACAAGACGTTGCGGAAGACTATGTTATAGCGACGGGAGTTACTACTTATATTCGTGATTTTGTGCGTCTTTCATTTGCAGAGGTAGGAATTGAATTGGCATTCGAAGGCAAAGAGGAACATGAAACTGCCACTATTATAGCTTGCAACCATCCTGATTATCAATTAGAAATAGGTAAAGTGATCCTTCGTGTTGACCCACAATATTACCGACCTACCGAAGTTGATTTGCTAATTGGCGACCCAAGTAAATCGAAGAGTTTAGGCTGGAAACCAAAATACGATTTGGCGGGATTAGTTCAAGAAATGGTAGCTTCTGATCTTACGTTGTTTAGAAAAGACATGCTTTTGATGGAAGCTGGACATGCGGTGTATGTGCAACAGGAGTAAGCTGGAGAATTATAAATAATCTTCGAGAATAAAAAGTTATAGATATAACTATAACTTTTAGTATATTTGTCACTTATTATAAGTATAACTATAACAAATGATAAATTTAATCCTTCCTAAAAACATTAATAGTCGAACAATCTATTTAGATAGAGTGCGGCCTTTTATGAATACCAATCTAATTAAAGTCTTTACAGGGCAACGTAGGGTTGGGAAAAGTTATTTATTATACCAAATTATTCAAGAAGTTTTAAGTCAAAACTCGGAAGCATTTATTTTATACATAAACAAAGAGGATCTTGCTTTTTCAGCTATTAAAAATGCCCAAGATTTAAACGATTATGTGCTTTTAAACAAATCTAAAACTGAAAAAACATACGTATTTATAGATGAAATTCAAGATATTATTGAATTTGAAATAGCATTACGGTCACTGCTTTTAGATTTACAACTTGATATTTACTGCACAGGAAGTAATGCCAATTTATTGTCGGGTGACATAGCAGGGTTTTTAAGTGGACGATTCATAGAAATTCAAGTTTATAGTCTTTCCTATCCAGAATTTTTAGAATTTCAAGAATTGGAAACTAATGCTATCAATTTAGATTTATACCTTAAATATGGCGGATTACCCTATTTGAAACATTTAAAACTAGAAGATGAAATTGTTTTTGAATATTTAAAAAACATTTTTAACACCATTATTTATAGAGACATTATCAATAGATATTCGGTTCGGAATGTCTCTTTTTTAGAGCAACTTGTTTTGTTTCTTGCTTCCAACACAGGGAGTATATTTTCATCAAAAAAGATTAGTGATTTTTTAAAATCACAACGAATTAATATCGCGCCCAATCAAGTCCAGATTTATAACCGATATTTAGTCAATGCTTTCCTAATTCATGCAGTATCGCGTTATGATATTATAGGAAAACGTATTTTTGAAATTGGTGAAAAATATTATTTCGAAAATTTAGGAATTCGAAATGCACTTTGGGGGTACCGCTTAGAAGATCGCGGAAAAATAGTAGAAAATGCAGTTTACAACCATTTGGCTTATTGTGGTTATAAAATTAGTATTGGTATGTTTGGGGCTAAAGAAATTGATTTTATAGCCGAAAGAAATGGAGAAAGAAAATACATTCAAGTAGCTTTGAGTATTTATGAAAAACAAACTATTGATCGGGAGTTTGGTAATCTTTTAGCCATTAAAAATAATTATCCTAAATTAGTAATTACTATGGAGCCTTTTTCTGGTAATACTGTTGAAGGTATTGAAATCCTACAATTAGAAACTTTTTTATTGACCTGTACATAGCGTAAAATATACTGTTTTGAAAAGCTGTTTTCCTTAAAAACAGCAACTGATTGACATAAAAACACTATAAAAGCATCAACGCATTGATACTTTTTATCCAAAAAAGTATCAGCCTATTGACATTTTTGCTATTTTTGCATAAAAAAAAGTACTTATGGAAAAGTTAGTAAGTCTGTTTTATGAGAAATATGCAGCAATAGCAACCGATTCTGTTCGAAATTTTATAGATACCATCGATTGGGATAACCGATTTATAGGTATCAAAGGCAGTAGAGGCGTAGGAAAAACAACATTAGTTCTCCAATATATAAAATTAAATTACCAGCCAGACAAAAGTGTTTTATATATCAGTTTAGATCATCTTTATTTTCTCGAAAATACTCTTTACGATTTAGTTGCTGATTTTTATAAAAAAGGGGGTGAATTTATAGCCATTGATGAAGTACACAAATATGAGAATTGGTCCATTGAAATAAAAAATATTTACGATGACATGCCCAAATTGAAGCTCGTTTTTACAGGCTCCTCTTTGTTGAAGATTCATCAGGCCAATGCCGATTTAAGCAGGCGAGCCGTAGTGTATGAAATGCCAGGATTATCATTTAGAGAATTCTTGCAATTTGAAACTAAAGTGCCAATAAACACTTATACCGTTGAACAAATAGTAGAAAATCATGTGGCAATTGCTATTGACATCACTCAAAAAGTAAAACCGCTACATTATTTTACCGATTATTTACACCATGGTTATTATCCATTTTATTTAGAAAATAAAAAATCGTTTCATCAAAAATTAAGCGAAATACTGCTCACCGTTTTAGAAGTTGATATTCCACAATATGCTGTCATTTCTACAACTAATATAGTATTGTTAAAAAAATTAATGACCATCATCAGTAATTCTGTTCCCTTTAAGCCCAATATGAATTCTATAAGTGAGCGCAGTGGCATTAGTTTAAATACCATGAAAAATTATTTAAACCTATTGAATGATGCACAACTTTTAAATTTGTTGTACACAGAAGACAAAGGAATTAACAGTTTGGGTAAGCCTGAAAAAATTTATGTTCATAATGCCAGTTTGATGTATAATTTAGTTTCCAGTCCTGACGAGGGAAGCATTCGAGAAACCTTCTTTTTTAATCAACTAAGCCAAAAGAACACTGTATTTGCTTCAAAGCAAGTCGATTTTATAGTCAACAACCACTATTCTTTTGAAGTTGGAGGAAAAAATAAAAAACAAACACAACTAAAAAACATTCCCAATTCTTATATCATTAAAGACAATATCGAAATAGGAAGCGACAAAAATATCCCGCTTTGGCTGTTTGGGTTTTTGTATTAGGTTTAGGTGTCAAGCTATAGTAAAAAACACAAGCCAAAAACCAACAAATGCTTTCCCTATTAAGCAAAAATTATAAAAAATGCTTATTCTATTAAGCAAAAATAGTTATATTTGCTGTCTCAATTAAGCAATAATGACAACACTTTTTGAAAAACACCTCCGTAAAATTAATGCAACTCCCATGCATTTTACTAGGAGTATAATGGATACGATTAACTGGGAGGCTCGGTTAATAGGCATAAAAGGAGCAAGAGGAGTAGGCAAAACTACATTGCTTTTACAATACATAAAGAAAAATCTGCCTATTGATACGGCGACTTTATATGTAAGTTTAGACAGTATTTGGTTTACAGAAAACACCCTTAGTGCATTAGCAGATCAATTTGTGAAACAAGGAGGCAACTATCTTTTTTTAGATGAAGTGCACAAATATCCTAATTGGTCACAGGAATTAAAAAATGTATACGATGATTACCCCGAGTTAAAAATTGTTTTTACCGCCTCGTCCTTGTTAGAAATTCTCAATGCGAGAGCCGATCTCAGTAGGCGAGCTGTCGTATATACCATGCAGGGATTATCGTATAGGGAATATATCAATTTAAACTTAGGCTTAGATTTACCCAAATACACCTTAACCGAAATTTTAGACCAACATGTGTCTATTGCCAGTGAAATAAACAAAAAAATTAAGCCGTTACAGTATTTTAATGACTATTTGCACCATGGTTATTATCCTTTTTTTCAGGAAGTACCCGAATTGTATTTTTATCGAATTGAAGAAGTACTCAATTTAATTCTTGAAATAGAATTACCGCTGCTCCGAAAAGTAGAAGTAGCCTATATAGCCAAACTACGACAGTTGCTTCAAATCATATCTCAATCGGTTCCATTTGTACCTAATGTGAGTAAATTAAGCGAAAGAATAGGCGTAAACAGAAATACATTTGTAAGCTATTTGTATTTTTTAGAAGAGGCCCATATCACTCGAAACTTATACAAAGATGCCAAGGGAATTACCCAATTGCAAAAACCCAATAAAATATATTTAGAAAACACCAATTTGCAATATGCCCTTTCTCCAGATCAGGCTAACATAGGAAATATTCGCGAAACCTTTTTTTTAAATCAAGTAAGTGTGCAACACAAACTAGAATATATTGATGAAAGTGATTTTCTAGTAGACCACCAATTCATTTTTGAAGTAGGTGGAAAATCTAAAAACGACAAACAAATAAAAAATATAAAACAAAGTTATCTCGCACTTGATGACCTTGAATATGGCATAGCAAATAAAATTCCGCTCTGGCTGTTTGGGTTTCTTTATTAGAAAAGTTTAATCGTTTAAGAAAAAAATAAACTGCTTAACTGTTTAAACAAATAACCTATTAATCTACTTAGCTGTAAGTTAAAAACATGCTGCTAACCAAAATTTATTTTTAAAAGTATTAAATTTGTTACTTTAGTGTAGATACATGAATTATCCAAGATACGAATACTCAACCGAAGATGAATTAAATATATTTGAATTTGATAGTATCGGCACAAAAGGAAAAGTTTCTAAAATTGTTCAATACACAGAAATGAACATTAAAGGGTACTACAATTTAGGCTTTGGGTTTTTGGTAACACGAAAAAAATAGTATCATGAAAGTAGAAGATTTAAATAAAAGAAAAATTCCAGTGGTAAAAATTGACAAGAAATTAGAACAATTTAGAGGGAAAGTTTTATTTCCAAAAAAATTACCTCTTGCAAATGAAATGCTATCCAAAGCAAAACTCCCTAATTTAGAAAATTAACACAGCGCTTTGCCATTTGGTCAATTAGTGAACGAGTTAAAAAAAGTGAACTGTTTAGGAAAAGTTTAATCGTTTGGGAAACAATTAACCAGTTAACCAAATAACCAATTAAGCAATACGCAACAATGAACAACGAAATAGTCATATATCAGTCTGAAATGCTGTCGAGTCAAATAGAGGTTCGAATAGAAGATGATACGGTATGGCTAACACAGTTGCAAATGGCAGAGTTGTTTCAAACCACAAGGAACAATATAACTTTGCACATTGGAAATATATTTAAAGAGCAAGAATTAGAACTGAATTCAGTTAGTAAGGATTTCTTACTAACTGCTTCTGATGGTAAAAAATACAAGACAAAGCTTTACAATCTCGATGTGATTATCTCGGTGGGATATCGGGTAAAGTCGAAAACAGGAACGCAATTTCGCATTTGGGCCACTACTACTTTGAAATCTTATTTACTGAAAGGTTATGCTATTCAGAATAGGATTGAAAATATAGAGAAAAAGATATTCGAGCATGACCAGAAAATTGAAATTTTGTTAAATACGAATCTTCCCCATAATCAAGGAATCTTCTTTGACGGGCAACTATTTGATGCGTATTCCTTTGTTTCCAAACTTATAAAATCGGCCAAGAAGTCGATAGTTCTTTTGGATAATTATATTGATGAGACGGTTTTACTACAATTGTCAAAAAGAGAAAAAGGAGTTAAGGTTATTATTTATTCCAAAAACAGTACTAAACAATTAAAACTTGATTTAGAAAAATTCAACACCCAATACGAACCAATAGAAGTGAAAGAATTTTCCAAATCACACGACCGATTTTTAATACTCGATGAAACGGAAATCTATCATTTAGGTGCCTCACTAAAAGATTTGGGCAAAAAATGGTTTGCTTTTTCCAAATTGAATGTCAATCCAGAGGAATTATTGGGTAAATTATAAAAGAAGGTTAACCCGGTGGGTGCAATTAGTTTGTGATGATAATTTTCCGTCAGTTCGAGTGATTTTCTTCAGAAAATCGTATCGAGAACAAGGAAAATATCATTGAAAACGGTTCTCGATACATTTTTTGTTCCGTTTTACTGCACAAAAAACACTCGAACAGACGTTTTGAATAATTGCACCCAACGGGTAAGAAGGTTAATCGGTTAGGAAAAGATTAATCGTTGAACTGTTTAGAAAAAGAGTAATCGTTTAACTGTTTAAGAAAAGATTAATCGGTTAAAAAACAGTTAACCAATTAACCAGTTAACTCATCTATTTAGGATTGTAATCCGTAAAAGTTGCTACTTTTCGGGATTTCAATCCAAAATAGTTGAATATTTCGCCAAATGTAAAAATAAAAGCTAATTATTAAATAACAAAGCAGTTTTAAATTATCAAAACTTGTATTTTTCGCAACTTTTGATAATTCATTCCTTATCTTAGTTTTATGAAAAACTATACAAACCGCTGCCCATTCAATACGAGTTGCCTCCTGCTGCGGTTACGGAAGCCATCGTCAATGCCGTGGCACATCGCGATTATACCCGCAACGGC
>CAMDGJ010000145.1 GCA_945897545.1 Flavobacterium psychrophilum | reverse complement strand
GCAATCGCAATAATTAATGCTATATAAGAAATGAGTTGTGCTTTGGAATGTTTTTTATAATTCAAAAATAATCCTGCCAGTGAAACTGCTCCCAAAACATATAAAATAATTGCAAGTTTTTCAGCCATTTCTTCGTGTTCGTGGATAATTTGTTTTCCAATAGAGGGCATATCTTCTACCAATTCCTCTGCTCCTTCTCCTGTTGACATGGTAAATGCAGCAAAAATTGCCGCTACAATAAATAAAACATAAGCGGTACTTTTAACCGTGTTGTTTTTTAAAATAATTCCTGTAATCAAAATTCCCAATCCAAGAATCGTCCCGATAATCGGAAAATGGTTTACTACCAAGTGTAAATGTGCGTCGTTCATAATTAGCCCCCTAACCCCCAGAAGGGGAATCGCTGTTTGGGGTAAACAGGTTTTTAAATTATTTATATTTTAATTAATGATTCTTTACAAATATTGTTTTCTGACTTAATTCCCCCTTCGGGGGTTATCCAGCCAAAGAAACTCCAATTAACGTTCCTATTCCGTAGGTGATTGCCGCTGCTGTTAAACCAAAAGCAACTTGTCGCATTCCAGAAAACAAAATACTTTTTCCTGTTAATAATGTAATGGCTGCTCCAATGCCAAAAAGTCCAACAACACTACTGATAATGCTCAATAGAATGGCGTTTTTTCCGTCCAAAATTATAAAAGGATACAATGGGATAATCGCTCCAATGGCAAACAGAATGAAGGATGCAATCGCTGCTTCCCAAGCGGAACCTCCTAATTCTTCTTTGTCAATTCCTAATTCTTCAGTAATTATGGCATCTAGGGCGGTTTCAGGGCTTTCGAAAGCTTTGTCTGCCAATTTTTGGGCTTCAACAACGTTCATTCCTTTGGCTTGATACAGTAAAACTAATTCCTTTTTTTCTTCTTCTGGTGAAGCTTCAAGCTCTTCGGTTTCTAAATCGATTTGGCGTTGATTTAATTCTCTGGAACTTTGAACCGAAAGCCATTCGCCCAATGCCATCGAAATTGCTCCAGCCATAAGTCCTGCAATTCCAGTTAATAAAATGGTATTGTTAGAAACTGCCGCACCGGCAACTCCCATCACCAAACTCATATTTGACACTAGTCCATCATTAGAACCTAAAACTGCTGCTCGCAACGCATTTCCGCCAACGGATTTATGCCGACTTTCAAATTTAGACAACAATCCGCCTGAAACATTTAAAGCTGCATTATTGTTTACAGCTTCAATAATATTAAGATGATTGTGTTCAAAACCGTTGAGCTTCTCTCCTTTTTCGATTTTGTTTTTGATGGTATTTAATGCAAATTGTTTTTCAACATTCGATAAACTGCTGATAATGGAATTATAACCAAAAATTTTTCCCAATTTCAATTGGAATTTAGCTCTTGATGAAGCCGAGGGCATAGCGTGATTAGTGTCAAACTCTCGAACTTTATCCAGCATATGTTTAGCGTGACCTTTTTCAATCTCGGCTAAACTTTGTAAAACTCGCGTTAAGTTATCATCTGATTGGATAATAGCAATGCTATTGTATAAAAATGCAGTATCAACTTCGGTTTGTAATTGCCCTTTTAGTTTATTTAAATCCATAGTCTTGTTCTAATTTGCCAAATCAAAAACGCCTTTTTACGAGTATTTTTGAAGAAGCGATAATTTGATTGTGAGCTAGTATTTCTAACGATTTTTCCGATTTTTCAATCAATGTTACAGGAACTTTCTTAAATGAAAAAATATGGTTCTTATCATTATCCAATAAAAGTACGAAATTTTTGTTGTTTTCAGAAATTAATGCTTCGGCTGGAATTGCCATTCCTTTCTTTGAATTGATTTTGATCTTTGCTTCCACAAACATTCCGGTGAGTAATTTTTGTTTGATATTGTCGTCTAAATGTCCCTGAACATTGATTTTTATGTCATTACCTTTAATTGATTTTCCAACCAAATGTACTTCGGCATCAAAAATTTCTTTCGAAGCTTCGGGTATAATAAAACTAATTTTTTGTCCAATTTTAACTTTCAAAATATCTTTTTCAAACACGGCTAATTCCAAGTACAAATCCCAAACTACCTTTACCTTTTATTGCTATTGCAGCTCAAAAGAATTTTATCGCTTTATATCATATGGGAATTTATGTAAATCCAATACTACTACAATGGCTCACTGCTGAATACCCAAAACACTCTAATCAAAAGCTAGATATGGGTAAAAGTTGTATTTGATTCAAGAAATTAGACCAAATTCCTTTTGATTTAATTGGAGAACTTGTTAGAAAAATATCAGTTCAAGACTGGATTGAATGTTATCAAACCCAAATAAAAAGCCGCAAATTAAATTAGACTTGCGGCTTTGTTATTATTTATGAGTGTACTATTTACTAGCTAAATACAACAAAACATTCTTCTCAATTCGGTCATAAATATTAGAAACATCAGCTTTGACGAATATTTCTCCTAATATATTTTCGTATAATTCGATGTATCTTGCAGAAACGGTTTCGATATATTCGTCGGTCATATTTGGTATTTGTTGACCTTCTTGTCCTTGAAACCCATTTTCGATTAACCAACGACGAACAAACTCTTTAGATAATTGTTTTTGTTCTTCTCCCCTATCTTGTCTTTCTTGATAGCCATCGGAATAAAAATAACGAGAAGAATCGGGTGTGTGAATTTCGTCTATAAGAACAATTTTTCCTTCTTTGGTTTTACCAAATTCATATTTGGTATCTACCAAAATCAATCCGCGACTGGCAGCGATTTCGGTTCCTCTTTGAAACAGTGCTCTGGTGTATTTTTCTAAAACCAAATAATCTTCTTCTGAAACAATTCCTTTCGATAGAATATCCTCACGCGAAATATCTTCGTCGTGTGAACCATTATCCGCTTTTGTAGTTGGCGTAATTATAGGTGTTGGAAATTTATAATTTTCTTTCAATCCTTCGACCATCGTAACTCCACAAATTTTTCTTTTTCCTGCAGCATATTCTCTAGCAGCGTGACCAGAAACATAACCGCGAATCACCATTTCGACCTTGAAAGGTTCACACAAATGACCAACAGCCACGTTTGGATCAGGGGTTGCGATTAACCAATTCGGAACAATATCTTGGGTAAGTTCCATAAACTTAGTGGCAATCTGGTTCAAGATTTGTCCTTTAAATGGAATTCCTTTTGGCAAAACCACATCAAAAGCTGAAAGTCTATCGGTGGCGACCATAACTAAAAGTTCGTCGTTGATGTTGTAAACTTCCCTCACTTTGCCTCGGTAAACTGACTTCTGATTGGGGAAATTAAAGTTTGTAGTTGTAATTGTATTCATTGTTTTTGTTAGTTGTTTAAAGGAAGCAAATTTAAGATTATTTTTAAAGTAAAAACTAACATTTTTATTTTGATTTTATAATTAAAACCAAAGTGTTTCGCTCAAGTATTTTGCAACACCATCATTTTCGTTCGACGAAATTACCTCTAAATGTGACAACTTTGTTTTCAAACTTTCTGCAGCATTTTTCATAATTAGTCCTTTTCCAGCGGCAGTAAGCATTCCTTCATCATTAAACCCATCACCAAAAGAAATAGATTCTGCATAAGTGTAATTTTCAATTTCCAAAATTTTTAAAATGGCAACTCTTTTATCTACTGATTTATGCATAAATTCTAAACAAAAGGGAAGACTAAAAGCAGAATGAAAATCCTCTGAATGGTCTTCCATTATTTTATCTTTTAATTCAACTAATTTTAAGTGATCATTGTGTGTGAAAAATAATTTTATAGCATTTAAATCCTTAATCAAATTAAAATCAACAATTTCGTTAGGATAATGCATAACCGTTTGAAAACTGTTCAACTTTTTATTTTCTTTATTGGATTGCCAAACTTTCTCTTTGAATAAAACGGTTGTAAACGCTGAATCAATATCTAAATCCAGGATTGATTTAATAGAATCACCATTAATATCGAAAGAAAAAATAAGTTCTTTTGTGGGTGAATGAATCCTAGCACCGTTAGATGTTACTAAATAAACGGGACATCCTAAAGTTTCAACTATGGGCAAGGCATCTAGATGATGACGAACAGTAGCAACAATTATTAAGTAATTTTCTTTATGAAGTTGCTGAAAAACGGTTTTTGTATAATCCGAAATTTGGTGTTCTGTATTGAGTAAAGTTCCGTCTAAATCTGTAATTATAACTTTAATTTTATCTTTTGTAATCATTATTTTATTCCATTTTATCAACGACAAAATTATGCTAAATGCAAGTGTTAGTCAGGAAATGCTCATTAACAATTTGTTATACATTTATGATTTAACTTATATGCATTACTACTATAAGTTAAATCAATAAGAAAAGTTATAGCTTTTTTTGAAACAATAATTTTTTAAGCCATCCTAATAATACTGTTATTATCGAAGAAATTAGTACGAGTGACACTACTATGACGAAAACAAATTTCTCTATCGGATGATTTACTTTTTGCCAACCTTGAATTGATGCATTTAATATTTCAAAATTATAAATACCAATTATAAGGGTAATAACTGTCGATATAGTAAATACGGTTATAAACAACAAAATCGTACTTTTCATAAGCATTAATCGTAATTTTCAATCTGTTTGTAGGCATCAATCACTTTTTTAACTAATCGGTGACGAACAATATCCTTGTCGTCAAGATAAATGATTCCAATTCCTTCAACATCTTTCAAAACTAAAATGGCTTCTTTCAATCCAGAAATCGTTCGTCTTGGTAAATCAACTTGACCAGGATCACCAGTAATCATAAACTTAGCATTTTTTCCCATACGAGTCAGGAACATTTTCATTTGGGAATGGGTGGTGTTTTGGGCTTCGTCAAGAATTACAAAGGCGTGGTCTAAAGTTCTTCCTCGCATAAATGCCAAAGGGGCAATCTGGATAATTCCCTTCAAAAGATAATCTTCTAATTTTTCGTTAGGCAACATATCTCGCAAAGCATCGTACAAAGGTTGCATGTACGGATCTAGCTTTTCTTTCATATCTCCGGGCAGAAAACCAAGATTCTCACCCGCTTCCACCGCAGGACGAGTCAAAATAATTCGTTTGACTTGTTTTTCTTTCAACGCTTTTACTGCCATCGCAACGCCAGTGTAGGTTTTTCCGGTTCCAGCAGGACCCACGGCAAAAACCATATCGTTTTTGACCATTGTGTCCACCAACAACTGCTGATTGGGGGTCATCGCTTTGATGATTTTTCCGCCAACACCGTGTACCAAGATTTTGTCGTGACCAAAACCTCTATTGTCATCCTGTGCGGTGTTTTGAATAACTCGCTCAATAACATTATCGTCAATATTGTTGTAACGGGTAAAATGAAGCATCAAGCGGTTGAAGCGGTTTTCAAACTCATCTAAGACTTCTTTTTCGCCAAAGGCCTTCAGGGTGGTTCCTCGAGCTACAATTTTCAGTTTGGGATAATACTTTTTAATCATTTCAAGATGAGTGTCTTGAGCGCCCCAAAAATCTTTTGGAGCGATGTCTATGAGCTCGATGATTCTTTCGTTCAAAAGCGGTAGTTTTTAAGTTATTAATTTAAGGAAAGTCGTAAGCCAATTCCACTGGAATTGGTAATAAAATCTAGTTTTGGTGTATTCAATTGGTTGTATCCAATAGCTTTTTGACTGTTATATTCTGTAACTACATTTCTGATTTTTTTAGAAAATCCTATTTTAACAGGAATTGCAATCAAAAGTTCGGCAAGACCAACATAAGCCATGATCTTTGGAATTGCTCTATCACTTTCCTTAACATAATTTCCATTCATTCCTGACTCAAATCCTGAAATTACGTATGCAAATGTGCCCACAACTAAAAATACTGGACCAGTAACAAGTAAAATATTTCCAATTGTTTTTTTAATTCTTCCCTTATTATAATCGGCTAATAATTGTTGATTGTCTTTTAACAAGACCCTGACTTGGTCTGGCGAAATTTGTTGATTCTCAGAATTTAAAATAATACCTTTAGACTTGTACACCAATTTTTGAGAATGGGATTGCAAAACGCAAAAGAATAGAAAAATAAAAAATAATTGTTTTAGCATTATGGTTTTTGGTTTTAAATTCAATTTAAAATTCTAATTAATTAAAGCCGAAAATACTTTAGCTTTGCATTTCTCAAATTTAATGAGTTTTTGCTTGCATTCGCATTTTATTTATAAACAATTTTATGTCAATAATTACCCTTACCACAGATTACGGCTTGAAAGACCACTTTGTTGGTGCATTGAAAGGGAAAATTTTATCCGAGTATTCTGAGGCTTCCATAATTGATATATCGCATCATATTGACGCATTTAACACAGTAGAAGCAAGCTACATCATTGGAGCTGCTTACTCTAGTTTTCCAAAAGGTACGGTACATCTCATTGGTGTAGACATTGAATTGAATAAAGAAAATCAACATATTGTGATGCAATGGAACGATCAGTATTTTATTGCTGCTGATAATGGTATTTTGAGTATGCTTTCGCAAAAAATTGTTCCCCAAAAAATAGTTTCTATCAACATTCACGATCGTTTAGCAAATGAAGCGACGGATTTGGACGTTTTTGTCAAAGTCGCTTGTCATATTGCCAAAGGTGGTTTGCTGAACGTTATTGGCAAGGAAATAAAATCCATCAAGCAAGTGACCGATTTACAAGCTGTTGCCGCAAATGATGGCAGTTCAATTAAAGGATACGTTATTTACATTGACCATTTTGGGAATGTGGTGACCAATATTTCGAAAAAACAATTCTTGGAAGTTGCCAAAGGAAGACCCTATGAAATTATATTAAAAACTAGAAATATCAAAACCATTCTGCCGAATTATTCCGCGATTGCGAGTTCCGATAAATATGGAATAAAGAATTATGAAGGAGAAAAATTAGCTATTTTTAACGAAGCTGGTTTTTTAGAAATTGCCATTTTTAGAAGTAATCCATCAAAAATTGGTTCCGCTAATAGCTTACTTGGATTGAGTTATAGAGAT
>CAMDGJ010000144.1 GCA_945897545.1 Flavobacterium psychrophilum | reverse complement strand
GAAAAAAGTTTGCTTTCCCCTTTAAATTTATTTAGGTTTTGAAACACTTTCACGAAAGTGTTTTGCAAAACATCATCCGCATCATCGTGATTCAAAACTATGTTTCGGATATGATTATAAAGCGGTTTTTGAAAATTTTTCAAGAGTATTTCGAACGCTTTATTTTGCGTTTTTGGATTTAATAATTCCTGAATGAATTTCTTTTCTTCTTGCAAGGCTATTATTTATAGTCTTTGAATACAATTTATCCAAAGGGTTTAATTAAAACAACAATACTATTAAAATTCAGAGGGGATTTCTTTTTCCACTTTAGGTTTTGGCGCTATTTCTTCAGTTGTTTGCTGAATTATTTCAGTTTCCTTAGCGACTACTCTTTGTTTTATTGGATAATAAATTTCGGTAATCCATTTTGAAGAATTATTTATTTCGCTTTTATTAATGGTATAAATTTCAAGATGAGAAATCGTCTTATCTGGATTGAGATGTTTTGAACGAAAATATTCTGCAGTTTTTTCCAATGCTTTTTTAGTATGAGAATAATCGCCAGTCAATGTGGTCTTAATCGCTTGAAAAGGTTTAAGGGTATCTGATAAAATATCACTTCCTTCAGTAATAAAAATGGGGTCTTTAATAGGGATGCAAATAGAAAGTTTTGTTAATTCTTTAATAGTGTCATACGTATGGTAAATAATAAATGGTTTGCCGCTAATAGAAATATTATTTTCTTCACAAAATTTTGTAATTTTAAAAAAAACGATTCCAGAATTTTTTCCAACTTTTGAAAATTCGCTCGTAAATGTTTGTGAAAGGTAAAAAGTCTTAGGATAGTTTGCTAAACCATTTACTTTTACAAAATAGGTGTTGATTTCATAATCTAATTTCTTGTCTAAATTCACCAAACTTTTTTCAAACATAGAACCAAATATTTTCTCTGCACCCCCATTAAATGTTGTAAGTACTTTGAATAGAAAACCCATTTTACCTTTAGCTTTCCAAATAACTTTTGTTTTTCCTAAAGTATCTTTAAAACTCATCACAACATCAGCAGAATTGCCATTGAAATCCATCTTCTGAAAAATACTATCACTCTCTTTTACGACAATAGTTTGTATATCTCCCTCTCCTTCATTTCCTTCCCAAGAACAAGTGCTGCCCTTTCCTATGCTATTTTGCGAAAGAGTAATTTTTATTAAAGAATCTTCTACTGCTAATGAATTCCACTCTTCCCAGTTTTTATTATCGTTGACATAATTATATAGGGATGATTTAGGTGAATTTATAATCTTGCTTCTTTCAACAGAAAAATTGCCTTTTTGAGTGGCAACAAAAATAGACAATGCTACTATACTAAGTAATAGTAAAAGAAAGAGGTATTTTAAAATTCTCATAAAGGTTGAGTTAATTTGAGTTGTAAAGTTAGAAATTTTATTAATACGTTTAACTTGACAAAAAGCATTAAATAACTTTTGCACTTCTTATTTAACCACATTTAAATGTAAGAATGATAGTTTTGATAGTAAACCTCAATATATCATAGAGTTAAATTCGGAAAATGATCAGACTGCCGTATTTTTTTTTCGTACTATTCTTAATTTTTGAGCTAAATAAATTTAAAATATTAATGCATTTTTAAATTATGCTTATATTTGTTGTTTATACTTTATAAAACAACTAAATAAATTTAATAATGAAATCACATAAAATTGCAGGCTTTTTTATGACTTTTGGAGTTTCAATTATTTGTACTGCACAAATAACCAAAACCGATGATTTAAAAATTGCTAAAAATGATACTTTTGAATATGTTGTAGAACAATTTGCAGACATAAAAGTATTACGATATCAAATTCCGGGTTGGGAAAATCTAACTCTAAAAGAACAAAAATTAGTTTATTATTTAACTCAAGCGGGATATTCTGGTCGTGATATTACTTATGATCAGCATTATAAAAACAACCTGAAAATTCGTAAAGCTCTTGAGAATATTTATGTCAACTACAAAGGAAACAAAACATCCGAAGATTGGAAAAACTTTGAGATTTATATAAAAAGAGTATGGTTTGCCAGTGGAATTCACCATCATTATTCTAACGATAAAATTAAGCCAGCATTTTCTGTAGCTTACTTTAGTGGTTTAATGAAAGCCACAAAAACAAGCTTGTCATCAACAATTGCTGCTATTCTGTTTAATGATGCCGATGCTAAAAAAGTAAATCTTGATGAATCAAAAGGATTGTTAGAAGGTTCTGCGACCAATTTTTATGACAAAGGAATAACCGCTAAAGAAGTAGAAGAATTTTATGCCAAGAAAAAAAGTCCAGATTTAAAAAGACCATATTCTTTTGGTTTGAATTCTAAATTAGTGCGCAACGCTAATGGGCAATTAGAAGAAAAAGTTTGGAAAAGTGGCGGAATGTATGGAGCAGCAATTGATAAAATTATTTATTGGTTAGAAAAAGCGCAGACTGTTGCTGAAAATAAAAAACAAGGCGATGCTCTTGGATTGCTTGTCAGTTATTACAAAACTGGAAGTTTAAAAACTTGGGACGATTATAATATTGCCTGGTCGCAAGCTACAGAGGGAAATATTGACTACATCAACAGCTTTATTGAAGTATATAATGATCCTTTGGGATATCGAGGTTCTTATGAAAGTATTGTCCAAATCAAAGATTTTGATATGTCTAAAAAAATGGAAGTGATTTCTCAAAATGCCCAATGGTTTGAAGATAATTCTCCTTTACTTCCTGAAAATAAAAAGAAAAATGTAGTTGGTGTATCCTATAAAACCGTTATCGTAGCTGGAGAATCTGGAGATGCTTCACCGGCAACACCGATTGGTGTTAACCTTCCAAACGCAGATTGGATTCGTGCCGAACACGGTTCTAAATCAGTTTCTTTAGGGAATATAATTGATTCTTATAGTAAGGCAGGAGGTAAAGGAAGGCTGCAAGAATTTGCAAATGATTCTCAAGAAATTGCTTTAGCTGAAAAATACGCTGAATTGGGAGATAAAATGCATACTGCTTTGCACGAAGTGATTGGTCATGCCTCGGGTCAAATTAATCCAGGAGTGGGAACCCCTAAAGAAACTTTGAAAAGTTACGCTTCGACTCTTGAAGAAGGAAGAGCTGATTTAGTTGGATTGTACTATGTTTATAGTCCAAAAATCCAAGAATTAGGCTTGGTTGACGATTGGAAAAAATTGGGAATGGAATCCTATGATGGTTATATTCGAAATGGATTAATGACGCAATTGATTCGTTTAGAACCGGGAGCTGATATCGAAGAAGCGCACATGCGAAACCGACAGTTTGTTAGTGCATGGGTTTTCGAAAAAGGGAAAAAAGATAATGTTATTGAAAAAATAACTCGAAACGGAAAAATCTATTTCAATATTACTGATTATGATAAATTACACGATTTATTCGGACAATTGTTACGTGAAATTCAACGAATAAAATCCGAAGGAGATTATGCAGCTGGTAAAGCCTTGGTTGAAAATTATGGAGTCAAAGTAGATCAAAAAACACACACTGAAGTACTGGAACGAAACAAGCAATTTACTTCTGCGCCTTATAGTGGTTTTGTAAATCCGGTTTTGGTTCCAAAAGTAGACGCAAAAGGAGAGATTATTTCAATCGAAGTTACACAACCAAAATCCTTTGCGGAACAAATGTTGAAATATTCTAAAACGTATGGTTTTCTACCTTTAGAAAATTAGGAAAAAAATCGTTGATTTATATAGAAAAGGATGTCTTAATTTGGACATCCTTTTTTACTATAATGAAAACCTACCGTTTAAAGAATACTTTAATTAAAAACAAAATCACGATAAAAATCAAGAATCCAATTAAGATTTTGTAATTTCCTTTGTAGAATATTTTGTGCAAATTAGCATCCTTTCGATAGGCATAAATCATTGCAATTACAAAAGCAACAAAAAAAAAGCCTGCAAACCACCATTGACCTTGACTAAACATAGTTTAAATTTTTTGTGCAAATTTAGGAATTTGTTTAAGAAAAGTTACTAATTTGCCAACTCATTTAATTAAATAAAATATGATTAAGCAAATTAATGCAGTCAAAGAATTTCATACGGCTTTCGAAATTGGTCACAGTGAAAACCCAATAGCTGATGTAGGGGACAACAAAAAAATGCTTCGTTATAATTTGATGAAAGAGGAAAACGAGGAATATCTAGAAGCTGTCCAAAATAATGATTTAGTTGAGATCGCAGATGCATTGGGAGATATGATGTACATTCTGTGCGGAACAATAATAGAACACGGTTTGCAACATAAAATCGAAGAAGTTTTTGATGAAATTCAACGCAGCAATATGAGCAAATTAGGCGAGGATGGAAAACCTATTTATCGTGAAGATGGAAAAGTGATGAAAGGTCCAAATTATTTTAAACCTGATTTTTCTAAAATACTAAAGTAGTGTTCAGTGTTCAGTTTTTGAGTGTACAGTTAGGTATAAAAAAAAGCGCTTTTAATTTGAAAAGCACTTTTTTTTTAACTTTAGACCCTGACCACTAAACCCTGACCACTGCTAACTATATCTTAACTGTCCAACCAAAGGTATCATCAGCTAATTTATGCTGAATGTTTGTTAAAGTATCTTTTAGTTGAAGGGCAATTGAATTTTCGATTTTAGGTAATTCATAATAAACATCTTGATACGAGAATCCAATAATTTGATTCACAACGGCAGCCGTTCCTGCTCCAAAAATTTCTTTTAAACTGTCATTTTTTGCAGCTTCTACCAATTCAGAAACTACAACAGGACGAACCTCAACATTGATTCCTAAATGTTTTGCAAGATCAATAAGACTTTTTCTAGTGACACCATCAAGGATTCTCTCACTTACGGGCGCAGTATATAAAGTATCGTTAATTCTAAAGAACACATTCATTGTTCCTGCCTCTTCTAGTTTAGTATGGCTAGCATCATCTGTCCATATTACTTGTTGGAAACCCGCTTTGTTAGCCAAATTTGTTGGATAAAATTGTGCAGCATAATTTCCGGCAGCTTTTGCAGCGCCAATTCCACCATTTGCAGCTCTACTAAAATGCTCGGCAATCAACACTTTTACCTCACCGGAGTAATACGCTTTTGCAGGAGACAAAAGAATCATAAATTTATAATCATCTGACGGATTTGCGATAACTCCAGTTCCGGTAGCAATCATAAAAGGTCTGATGTACATTGTATTTCCTTTTCCTTTTTTGACCCATTCAGCATCTATTTTCAATAATTGTTTTAGACCTTCCATAAAAATTTCCTCAGGAATTTCTGGCATTGCCATTCGTATTGCGGAAGTATTGAAACGGTGGTAGTTTTCATCAGGTCTGAATAACCAAATAGCATCATCGTCATCTTTGTATGCTTTCATTCCTTCAAAAATGGCCTGACCATAATGAAAGACTCTAGCAGATGGATCCAATAAAAATGGTGCATAAGGCTTGATGACCGGTTTTTGCCATTCACCGTTGGTAAAATCACATTCAAATAGATGATCTGTAAAAACTTCGCCAAAATTTAAATTATCAAAGTCCACATCCTTTATTTTTGAAGTTGCGGCTTTTATTATTGCAATTTTGTTGGTTTGGGTTGCACTCATATTAGTTATTATTTAAAAAATATATTTTGTAAGTTAGACGATAGTAAACAAATTATGTTTTGCAAAATTAAATAAAAAACATCAAATTCCTTGTCAAAAAAATAGTATTTATAGCCAATAATTGAGATTTATTTATATTCCAAAAATAACTAGGAATCGGCAGTTGATTTTATGGAATATATAAAAAAATAGAAACTTTGATGGTTATCTATAAATTGGATTTAGCTAAATTTGGGCAATCATCTCATCGGTTAAATAAAAATCCTAAATCCTAAATTTTGAAAAGAAGCATAATCCAAACTCGCGACGGTTCCACAACCATTCATATCGAAGGGTGGGATGAATGCTATCATTCTAGATTTGGAGCCATTCAGGAAGCACAGCACGTTTTTATAAAAAACGGCCTTTCTTTATTTGAAAACAAATCAATTTCTATTTTAGAAATTGGATTTGGGACTGGTTTAAATGCTTTTATCACTGTTATAGAATCACAAAAACTAAATCAAAAAATTGATTATGTTGGAGTAGAAGCCTATCCAGTTTCTGCTGAGGAAGTAGTTTCGATGAATTATGTATCCGAATTAAACGCCGAAAGCGAATGTGACATTTTCAAAAAAATGCACCAATGCAATTGGGAAGAACAAATTATTTTGAGTGATAATTTTTTATTTACAAAAAGACAGCAGTTTTTTGAAGATATAATTGACTTAGAAAAATTTGATTTGATCTATTTTGATGCCTTTGGTTTTGATGCTCAGCCCGAGTTATGGAGCACACCTATTTTTAAAAAAATGTATAATGCTCTTAAATCAAACGGTGTTTTAGTAACTTATGCTGCCCGAGGAGTCGTAAAACGGAGTATGATAGAAGTGGGGTTCAAAGTTGAAAAATTGGAAGGACCACCAGGAAAAAGAGAAATGTTTCGAGCAAAAAAAGGATGCTATTAATTTTTTTAATTGTACATTTGAAAATAATAAAAATGGCAATTGAAGTATATAAGTTCCTATTTTGTTTTTTTTATTAATAAAATAATTTTTCGTAATGCTTTAAAAATCAAGAACTAACCATAAATTTTAATTTGTATGTCTAAAGTAATGTTTGATTATACTAAATCAGTACTTGAAAGAGTGAGTTTTGACCCCATACTTTTCTGCAAAGAATTAGAAAAAGCGATAAAGGTCTTGTTACCCTACGAAATGGAGTTATTAAAAGAATGGCTTTTAGATTTCATAAACGAAAAACCCGAATTAAAACAATGTCTTTTAATTGTTAACAACTAAAATACAAAGAACCTTAATGGTTCTTTTTTTTGTTTGGTCCATTATAGCAATTCTATTTAATCAGCATTTAATAAACTAAATAATTTAATTTATTTCTTACAATTATATTAAAAATAGCGTATATTAACGTGTTTTT
>CAMDGJ010000143.1 GCA_945897545.1 Flavobacterium psychrophilum | reverse complement strand
GATTAAATCATTAGAAACATTTATTTCAAATCTAGACAACAAGATCATTGCAAAAGATTATTTATATTTAGCAACAGCAAAATTCAAAAAAGGTTTTAGCGCTGATGGATTATCAATTGATTCTGTTTTATACAATTCAGGTCTAGCTGATATAAAAAAAGCGGTAGAAATTGAACCTTTAATTATCGAAGAGTTTAATGAAGTTGGAAAAAAGTTGTTTACCCAAAAATTATACAAAGAAGCCATTCCCGTTTTTGAATATGGAACAAAAAATTCTGAATACAAAAACTATATAGACGATAATATTTATCTTGGATTGTCAATTTATTATGCAAATATCAAAAAAGATGTAGTTGTTGATAAAGTAGCTTTGCAAAAAGCAGATCTTGCTTTTGAAAAAGTAATTCAAGCGTCTCCAACGTATCAGGATGCTTATATATATAGAGCAAGAACCAATGCATTGTTAGAAAACAATGAAGTAATGAAAAAAAATTACGAAGATTTTATAGCAAAAGCAACTGAAAAGGGACCTGAAGAAGTTGCAAAACCACTCGTAAAGAAAAAATTTATAGAGTCCTACAATAATATTGCTTCTACTTACTTAGCAACTGATAAAGTCAAAGCAAAAGAGTTTGTGAATAAATCATTAGAATTAGACCCTACTGATAAACGTGCTTTAGATTTACTAGCTTTCTTGAAATAGTAGTGCATATAATTTATAAAAATTTAAAACCGATAGTTTCAAAGAAACTATCGGTTTTTTTATGTAGTCATAGCATAGCGAGTTCCGATAACTTTCGAAAATAAGCAATCCTTTTTATATACTGAATCCGTTTCCGTTGAATTTTTTCTTTGCAAATCGCACTTCTTATATCGTAAATTCCAAATTCACTATCTTTGCCATTCAAATTATAAAAATGTTATCAAAAGAAATACAATTAGAAGTTAATAAAGGTGCAATGCTTCCGCTAATGGAAGAATTCTACACCATTCAAGGTGAAGGATTTCATACCGGAACGGCAGCTTATTTCATCAGAATTGGCGGTTGTGATGTAGGTTGTCATTGGTGTGATGTGAAGGAAAGCTGGAATGCCGAGTTATATCCACCCACAAGTATTGATTTAATTGTTGCCAATGCAAAGAGGTATGGAGATACCATAGTTGTTACTGGCGGAGAACCCTTAATGTGGGATATGAGCTTGTTAACACAAAAATTAAAAGAGCAAAACCTAAAAGTCCACATCGAAACTTCAGGAGCGTATGAACTGACTGGACAATGGGACTGGATTTGTCTTTCACCAAAGAAAAACAAATTACCAACTCAAACGGTTTATGAAAAAGCCCACGAATTAAAAGTAATTATCTTTAACAAGCACGATTTCATTTTTGCAGAAGAACAAGCCGAAAAAGTCAACAAAAACGCCATATTGTTCCTCCAGCCGGAGTGGAGTAAGAAGGGAGAAATGACACCGTTAATTGTTGATTATGTAATGAATAATCCAAAATGGCGTGTGTCGTTGCAAACACATAAATACCTTAATATTCCATAAATAATAAAATCATTCTATTATAGAGAGCTTCGCTAAATAATCGTAATGCTCGCCTTCCATAATCAATTCGCATTGTAAACCATTGGCGAAAGCCGCATTTTGTAAAGTGTTGTAATCAAGATATAGCCACGGAAAAGTATCTTCGGTTTCATTTTTATAGGAAACAGTAAAGGTTAATTCGCCATAATAGTTGCCTCCAGTAATCCATTTTCCACCATCTTCATCAGCATCGAACATATAGATGATGTCCGAAGAATCGATTAAAATTTGTCCATTTGGATTTAGAAGACTTTTTAGTTTTAGTAAAAAGTTGGGAGTTTCTTTCAACGTTCCAAAAATTCCTGTACCATTCATAAGCAATAAAATAGTATCAAATTTTTCATTTTCCAATGTCATTACATCTTGAACTGTGGCTTTTTTCAAGCCTCGAAGCGTACATGCTTGAATGGCATTGGGTGAAATATCAATTGAAGTAACGTCAAGATTTCGATCGTTTTGCAAAGTCAAACTATGACTTCCAGCGCCGCAGCCTACATCGAGGACTTTGCCTTTTGCCAATTGAAGAGCACGTTGCTCTAATTGTGGCATTTCATCATAGGAACGAAAAAGATAAGCAACACTCATTTCATCGGCTTCAGAAATAGAAGTTTCTGTGATTAAATCCTGGGGATAATTATTGGTTTGAAAATCAAGTATGGCTTTTCCGAAAAGGTCTTTCATAATGCGTAAAGATTTGTCTTTCTAATTCCCCTCTTGAGAGGGGCTAGTGGTGTGTTTTTCAAAATTTATTGGCTACTTTTGTAGCAAAATAGTTGAACTTGAAACAAATTCTAAATAACCTTCCTAAAGAGGCCAAAGATAAGCATATCGAAAATAAAAAGTATTTTGATAAGCTGAAAAAAAAGGCTCCCAAAAATTTGGATTACCTAATGCAGGAATTACACAACGCCGAATTCAAAAAAACGGATTGTTTAAAATGTGCTAATTGTTGTAAAACGACAGGGCCACTATTTACTTTGGCCGATATTGAGCGTATTTCAAAACACCTGCGACAAAAACCACAACAATTTATTAATCTTTATCTGCGCATTGACGAAGATAAAGATTATGTATTGCAAAATGTTCCTTGCACTTTTCTAGACAATGATAATACCTGTTCCATTTATGATGTTCGTCCAAAAGCCTGTCGTGAATTTCCACATACAGATAGAAAAAAGTTCCAACAAATAACAGATTTGACTTTGCAGAATGTGGTCATTTGCCCAGCAGCTTTTAACATTGTCGAAGAAATGAAAAAAAAACTGCCTTTATGATTTGGATTTAAAAAATAAATCAAATCCCCTGATTTATTTGGGTTTTGTGTGTCCCAACTGTTGTTTTTGGAAATTTGGTCCTAAAACAATTTTATAAAATATCCGACCAACGACATATTTATACGGCGAAAACCTTGTTAAATTTTTTGATAATATCTTAATATTTAGTTCATATACAGGTGAATACTGTCTGATATATTTGTATCGTATAAATACACTTACTATTATGAAACACTACTTACAATTTAAATTAGAGAATTTATTGGACTCTCCTAATTTTGATTTGACACAGCAATTAAAAACATTAAACGCTGGTTCTGTAAATCAAAATGATTTGGAATTAAATTCTAAATCCGTGGTAAAAGAGAAAAAATCAAACTTCGCTTTTGTTTTCTTTTTTGCTCTAATGTTCTCTTTATTTGGATTCGTCCAAAATGCGACCGCTCAAACTACTCTTGCGGCAGGTGATGTTGCCATTATCGGTTTTAATACTAATACCACTCCAGACGATCTGGTGATGTTAGTCTTAAAAGATTTATCAGCTGGAACAGTTTTTTATGTTAATGATAATGAGGTAACCACTCTAGGTGGAAGTACTTTCGTCGATCTAAACGAATCCGAAGCTTCATTTACCGTAAAAACGGGACAATCAATAGCGAAAGGAACAGTATTAGTGTTGCCTTGGGCTAGTGGTTTATCTTCAGCAACTACCTATGATTGGAACGTTACTGCGAGTGCTGGTCTTGGTAACGGAGAAGAAATCTATGTTTACACCGCTTCTTCTATCACAGCTACAACTCCAACTGCTTTTATTTACGGAGTTACACAAGGAGCAAATACAGGTTTAAGACCAAACGGATTAACCGATGGAACAACCTGGATAGATCATGGAACAGCTAGAGCTTATCGCTACAATACTAGTGGTGCCACCTATTCAGGTACAGAAGCACAGCTATTGACTGCCATTGGAAATGCTGCTAATCATACTGGAGCTGCTACCTATACTTTTGCTTCTTCAGATTGGACTTTTACAATAGGAGCTATCAACCCTACTGTTTCTCTCTCTGTCTCAGCAAATGCAGGAACAGAAGCAGGAACAACTGTTATTACAGTTACTGCAACTGCATCATCAGCTGTAACTGTCAATCAAACAGTAAATCTTGCAGCTACTGGTACTGGTATAACTGGAACTGATTATACTCTTAGTAACACAAGCATCACCATATTAAGTGGAGAAACAACCGGAACCGTAACTTTTACTGTTGCGGATGATGCAGATGTTGAAGGAACAGAAATGGCTACTTTAACTATCAGCGGCCCTTCATCAGGAATTACATTGGGTACAACAACGGCACAGAATATTACCATTACAGATAATGACGCACCGCCACCACCTACAGTTAATCTTTCTGTAAGTTCCAATGCTGGTGCCGAAACAGGATCAACTGCTATTACAATTACTGCTACTTCAGATAGTGCAGTTGCTGGAGATCAAACTATAAATTTAGGAGTAACAGGAACAAATATTACTGCTGAAGATTTTGCCTTAAGCAATTCAGTGATAACAATATTAAACGGACAAACTACAGGATCAGTAACTTTTACAGTTGTTGATGATGCTTTGTTCGAAGTGGAAGAAACGGCAACTTTAACTATTAGCAGCCCATCTTTAGGGATTGCTTTGGGTGTAACTACTACTCAAAATATCACCATTACGGATAATGATGTTGCTCCGCCTCCAACTGTTCAACTTTCAGTGAGTGCCAATACAGGAACTGAAGTAGGTGCAACAGTTTTAACAGTTACGGCCACTGCTTCTTCCGCTGTAACAGAAGATCAAACATTAAATCTTGCTGTAACAGGTACAGGTATTACTGGAACTGATTATTCTTTAAGCAATACGCAGATCACTATACAAAGTGGTTCAACAACTGGTATGGTAACCTTTACCATTGTAGATGATGCGGCTGACGAAGGAACGGAAACAGCGACATTAATTATCAGCAATCCTTCTGTGGGTATTACTTTAGGTGCCACTATTGCTCAAAATATTACTATTACTGATAATGATGCGCCACCTGTTACAATTATAGAAGCTGGTGATATTTCAGTGATTGGTTATAATCTTTCTGGTACACCAAACGATAATTTTGCCATCTTATTTCACAAAGATTTAAGTGCGGGAACTGTTTTTTATATTAACGATAATGAAATTGCAACTGCAGGTAGCAGCACATTCACTGATTTAAATGAAGGTGAAATATCATTTACAGTTAAACCTGGACAAACCATCGCTAAAGGGACGGTAATTAGTATCCCGTGGGGTACAGTTGCTGTTTCAACTTCAACCTATGATTTATCATCTAGCAGTGGAGCAGGGCTTGGAAGTTCTGGTGATGAATTATACATATATAATGCTTCATCAATAACAGCAACAACAGCATCAAGTTTTATCTGCTTCGCAAAAATTGGTAATTCACCAAGTGCTGTACCTGCCGGTTTAATTTCTGGTACAACATCAATTACCCCAACACTAGTTCCTGCCAGCAGATATAAAATAAGCGGAGCTTTATACAATGCTTGCCAAGCTGATTTATTAGTAGCAATTGGAAATACTGCAACCAATTGGGAAGCTGTAGCGCCAGGTGCAGCAGGCGATTGGACTTTTACATTATTATCAACCTGCGCTCCTGTTATACCAACAGTTGCCCTTTCTATTTCTACTAATTCTGGTTTGGAAGCTGGAACGACTGCGATTACAGTTACAGCAACTACCTCTTCAGCTGTAAGTGTTGATCAAACAGTAGCTGTAGGAGTTTCTGGAACTAATATTACTTCTGGAGATTATTCTTTAAGTAATTCAGTTATAACAATAGTAAACGGACAGACTTCTGGTTCAGTTACTTTGACTGTTGCTGACGACGTTTTAGTTGAAGGTTCAGAAACTGCTGTTTTAACTATAAGCAATCCTTCATCTGGATTAACACTTGGTACAACAACTTCGCAAAATATTACAATCACTGATAATGATGTTGCACCTAATTTAAACATAGATCTTTCTACTTATGTTAGAGTTGGTCGTTATAATTTGCCAGAACCAACAAGAACTGCTGCACCAACAAATAACTTATTGTGCCAAGAGGCATCGGCAGTAGCTTATAATTGGGACACAGATACGTTGTTTATTACTGCCGATGGTAGTACTTCTATAACTCAAGTATCAAAAACAGGACAATTAATTGATACTATGACAATGGCTCAAGGTAGCAGTCCACAAGGAACTGATTTTTATGATACCGAAGGACTTACCTATATAGGTAATGGTCAGTTCGTAATGAGCGAAGAGCGCGACCGACAGTTGGTAAAGTTTACCTACGCTGCAGGAACTACGCTTACTAGAGCCAATACACAAACGGTAAAAATTGGGACTTTCGTTCCTAATACTGGAACAGAAGGATTATCTTATGATCCATTGACTGGTGGTTATATCGTTTTAAAAGAAATAACACCTATCGGAATTTTTCAAACAGATGTTGATTTTACTGCAGGAACAGCTACAAATGGGTCGGCTACAACAGAGAACTCTACCAATCTTTTTGATCCAGCTTTGCTAGGTTTTTCAGATGTAGCAGATGTTTTTGCTTTATCTAATATACCAGCACTAAACGGACAATCTTTATATAATAACTTATTGGTATTGGGACAAGAAAATGCCAAAGTAGTTAATGTTGACCGAAGCGGGGTTATTGTTAATAGCTTAACCATAGTTTCTGATGCAGGAAATCCGTTGGATGTTGCTTCTCAACAGCACGAAGGATTGACTATGGATAGAGAGGGTAACTTATATATTGTAAGCGAAAACGGTGGCGGTACAATTGATTACCCACAACTTTGGGTTTATGCCCCTTCTACAGTTCCAAATCAAGCGCCAACTGCGATTGCCTTAACAAATACCACTACTGCTATTTTAGAAAATTCTAACACTACCGCAGCTGTTAAAGTAGCAGATATTACTGTGACTGATGACGGATTAGGAACAAATACCCTAACATTATCTGGTGCTGATGCAAGTTCGTTTCAAATAACAGGTTCAAGTTTGTATATTAAAGCAGGAACTGTACTTGATTATGAAACTAAAACAAGTTATAGTGTTACCATTAATGCTGACGATACAACAATTGGAAATACACCTGATGCTTCAGTTAATTATGTCTTAGATGTAACGGATGTTTTAGTTGAAACTACACCTATAGTTTCTGTAAGTATTACCGAAGCAGCTCCTTGGTCAAGTACTAATTCTAAT
>CAMDGJ010000142.1 GCA_945897545.1 Flavobacterium psychrophilum | reverse complement strand
ATTAGTACTGAAATCGAGATTCTCAGACTTATTCAAGAGCTCGATGTGCATCAAGTGGAACTCGAAATGCAGAATAATGAACTTGTTTTGGCTAAAACTAAAGCGGATGCTGATACTAAAAAATATACTAATTTATATGATTTTGCCCCTACTGGCTATTTAACGCTTTTGCAAGATGGCGAAATTATAGAACTCAATTTCAGCGGTGCAAATCTGTTGGGAAAAGAGCGTTCCTTATTGCTACAAAAACGTTTTGGATTATTTGTTTCAGACCAAACAAGACCAATATTCAATTTATTTCTCGAAGAACTATTTGAAACTAAAACAAGACAAACTTGCGAAATAATCTTGTCTGGCGTTTCGAATGTATATCTCACCGGAATTGTTAATGAGGATGATGATAAATGCCATATAACGATGATTGACAGTAGCAATCTGAAAAAAGCAGAAGAAAATCTTACAAAATCTAAACTACTGCTTCAATCAACTTTAGAAAGTCAAAATGACACCATAATTTTCTCGATTGATACCAATTATAATTATCTGACTTATAACAAAACCCATATGGCTGTAATGGAACAGGCCTACAATTCAACTATAAAATTAGGAATGAATATTTTAGAATGCATTTCATCCATCGAATATAGAAAAGCGGCTAAAGAAAATTATGATCGCGCCTTAAGAGGAGAATCCCATTCGAATATTAGGGTTTTTGGAGATATTGAAAAAGCATATTATGAAAGCTTTTTTAATCCAATTGTAGATGACAAAAACACAATTATTGGTGCAACAGGGTTAGCCAGAAACATAACAAAGCGCATACAAGATCAAAATGATCTAAAATCAAGCGAAGAAAAATACCGTACTCTTTTTGAAACGAACAGAGACAGCATCACGATATTCCGAATAGATTCTGATGGTAATCCTAGCCATTTTATTGAAACAAATCCTGCTACTACTACTCTCTATGGCTACACTAAAAAGGAACTTTTAGAATTGAATGTTGAAAATATAGAAATTGATTCGGACGAAAAAAGAAAGGACCGATTAGCCATTTTACTGAATATTGATGAAATAAATTATGAAACTAGTATCAAAACCAAAAAGGGAAATCTTAGAAATGTTGAGATAAAAGCTCAATTAATACAGTTTCTCAACGAACCCGCGGTAATGAATATTAGCAGAGACATAACAGAACGCAAAAAAACCGAAGAGAAAATTCGCCAACTATCGCTAGCCGTTGAGCAAAGTCCCATTACAATTGTTATTACAAACACTTTGGGCGAAATCGAATACGCCAACCCAAAATTTGTTGAAACAACCGGATATACTCTTATGGAAGTTATGGGTCAAAATCCACGTTTTTTAAAATCAGGGCATACATCGCAAGGCGAATACAAAGAGTTATGGCAAACTATTGCTGACGGCAAAGAGTGGCACGGTGAGTTTTATAACAAGAAAAAAAATGGAACTTTTTACTGGGAATCAGCGTCGATTTCGCCTATTAAAAATACCGAAGGCAAAACAACACACTTTATTGCCTTCAAAGAAGATATCACAAATCGCAAAAATATTGAAAAAGAATTAATTATATCAAAAGAACGTGCCGAAGAAAGCGATCGATTAAAACTAGCTTTCCTTGCCAATATGAGTCACGAAATCCGTACACCTATGAACGGAATCCTTGGCTTTACTGAACTATTAAAGGCACCAAAATTGTCTAGTGAAGAACAGCAGGAATTTATCAAAATTATTGAGGAAAGTGGAAAGCGAATGCTTAATATCATCAATGATATCATCAGTATTTCAAAATTAGAATCTGGGAAAATAGAAGTTTCATTGACAGAAACCAATATAAACGAGCAAATTGAATACATTCATACCTTCTTCAAACCTGAGGCAAAACAAAAGGGAATTCAACTTTTAATTTCGAAGGAATTAGCTTTCAAAGATAATTTTATAAAAACTGATCAGGAGAAAGTCTATTCTATCCTAACCAATCTTGTCAAAAATGCTATCAAATTTACAAATGAAGGTTCAATAGAATTTGGTTGTGAAAAAAAAGGAGGATATTTGGAATTTTTCATAAAAGATACCGGCATAGGAATTTCAAAATCAAAGCAAAAAATAATTTTCGAAAGATTCAGGCAAGCCAGTGAAAAAATTAGCCGAACTCATGAAGGGTCAGGATTAGGATTAGCTATTTCAAAAGCATACGTCGAAATGCTGGGAGGCACAATCTGGGTTGAAAGTGAGGAAGGAAAAGGAAGTGTTTTTTATTTTACTATTCCTTTCCATTCTGAAAGCAAACTGGAAGAAAATGTAATTGCTAAAAAAATAGAGTCAGGAGTAGAAGAGGAAAACAAAATTAAAGATCTTAAAGTATTAATTGTCGACGACGATGCTATTTCAAAATTGCTTATTACTATTGCGATTAAACCCTTTAGTAAAGAAATATTAAAAGTAAGCGCTGGTAGTGATGCCATTGATGCGTGTCGCAATAACCCTGACATTGATCTCGTATTGATGGATATCAATATGCCCGAAATGGACGGTTATGAAGCCACGAAGCTAATCAGAGAATTCAACAAAGACTTGGTCATAATTGCTCAAACTGCTAATGGAATGCAAAGTGACCGGGACGAAGCAATTGCGGCTGGCTGCACCGATTATATTTCCAAACCCATCAATATAAAATCATTGAGTGAGTTGATTCAAAAGTATTTCAAGAAATAAGTTGAAAAAGAATAACATTTTAGTTAAATCTGTTTTTATCCCAAAATTGTCATTCCGACGAAGGAGGACTCGAGCAAAGCGAACATGCAAAGCAATCTCATAACGCGAGGAGCAACGAATGCGATTTCTCCCTCTGGTCGAAATGACAAATAAGTAGCGTGTTTTTCGAATATATTAAAGACCTAAATAGTTTTAGTATTAAAGAAGAATTAACGTCTACTACAAAAGTATAAAGTCACGAATTCTGAATTAAAATGATACCAATTTCATCAAAAAAGAGGTTTTCTGCTCTTGAAATTCTTCAATACACACTTTTAATTTCAGCATTACTCTATTTTGGCAAAACACTATTCATTCCGTTGAGTTTTTCAATACTCATAAGCTTCATCCTTTTTCCAGTATGCAAATGGTTGGAGAAAAAAGGAATACCTCAAACTATTGCCATCTTTATATCCATTTTTGGTGTGACCCTTTTTTTGGGTACAGTTATTTATTTACTTTTCACCCAAGTTATTGAGTTTTCGAACGAATGGCACATATTACAAATGAAATTACTGGAAACCGCAAATCAACTCAGTTTTTTTCTAGCCGAGAGATTTGACTTAAGTTCAGAAAAACAAATGAACTTTATTAAAAATGTAGTCAGTAACTCAGGAATACAAGCGATTTCATTACTTAAAACCACGCTATATTCTCTTTCCGAATCTGTTTTTTATCTATTAATAATACCGCTGTATTCGGCTCTAATCCTGTATTACCGACAACTCTTAGTAAATGTGCTTTACCACATCTTCCCTTCAGAAAAAAAAGAAATTATCCGGGAAATTCTTGTCGAAACCATTCATACCTATTATAATTTTATTAAAGGAATGCTTGTAGTCTATTTAATAGTTGGGATTTTAAACAGCGTTGGGCTTGCCATTATTGGTATTCCGCATCCGTTTCTTTTTGGATTTATTGCTTCGATTCTAACATTCGTTCCTTATGTTGGCATCTTTATCTCCTCACTGTTGCCTATTACAGTTTCATGGTTAACCTACAATTCAATTTGGTATCCTCTAGGAATAATTATTGTTTTTAGCATTGTACAATTACTCGAAGCTTATATCATATTCCCTTTTATTGTAGGAAAACGTTTGAAAATAAACACACTAGTTATTATTTTGGTTACAATAGTTGGCGGCATGCTTTGGGGAGCTGCGGGAATGATTTTATTTATCCCTTTTGTAAGTATAGCAAAATTAATTGCTGAAAGAACTAAGGGATTAAAGACTTTATCAATGTTATTAGGTGACCATAATTCTGAAAAATAATCATTATGAAAAATCAAAATTAAACACCCAATCAACATCTTTGTTATACCATAATTGCCCATCAGAAACAACTAAAGGGCAGTCAAAATTATTAGTATATAATGCTCCTGTCCCTAATCCTTGTGGCATCAAATTTTGTTGCAAAAACGTCCATTGTGCAATGGCGTTTAAACCAATATTTGACTCTAAAGCCGAGGTAATCCACCAACCAATTTTATACTTTTCGGCCAATAAAATCCACTCTCTCGTTCCTCGAAAACCGCCAATAAAACTGGGCTTTAAAATGATGTATTGTGGCTTGATTTTTATCAGCAATGCTTCTTTTTCTTCCAATGAAAACAGTCCGATTAGCTCTTCGTCCAAAGCAATAGGGATTGGACTGATTTTACACAGCTCTGCCATACTGTCAGTGTTGTTTTTTTGTATAGGCTGCTCAATACTATGTAATTTAAAACCAGCTAATTGTGTAATTTTATCTAAAGCTAAAGTTGTATCAAAAGCACCGTTAGCATCTACTCTAATTTCGACTTGTTCTGGAGTAAAATACTGCCGAATATAACCCAATAATTGCAATTCTTTATCGAAATCTATCGCCCCAATTTTGAGTTTCACACAACGAAAACCGTCGGCTAGTTTTTCCTCTATTTGTTGCTTCATAAAAGCCTCCTCACCCATCCAAACCAAACCGTTTATCAGGATACTTTTCTTGCCATTTGTAAACTCCGAAGGAAAGAGTAAAAAAGGGTTTTCACTTGCCAAAGATTGGAAAGCCATTTCGACTCCAAATTGTATAGAAGGAAACTCTATTAAGGCTTCCCAAAGACGGTTTTCACCAAGATGAATATTGGCGCAAGCCCATTGTAATTTCTCTTCATAATCAGGTCGATCATCAATGCTCAATCCGCGAAGAATTCCACACTCGCCTATTCCTTTTTTACCATCCTTTTCGAGAATAATAAACCAGGTTTCCTTTTCATTCATAACACCTCGAGACGTTCCTGAAGGTCGTTTAAAATTTAAAATGTATTTGTGATAAGTTGCTTTCAAGGGGAAGGTAGATTTTAGAGGTTGGAAGTTAGAAGTTAACTACATGCAAGCATACAGGGAAGTGATAAGTTACGGGTTTATTCTTTTTTAACTTCAAAATTTAGATCGGTTTCAGCTAAATGAAAAATCGTTTTATCACCAAGTTTGATTACATATAATTTTAAAATAGAATATTTGTTGGCATCATTACCAACGCTAATGGTAAGATCATTAGTATTCAATTTCCATTTAGCATCTTTTGTAACATTAATTAGCATCGAAAACCATTCGGTTTTATCTAAAGTTGTTGTTCTAAAATTTAAATTTTCTTCAAATAGGAATGTTGCCGAACTAAAGCTTTTGATGATGTCCTTAAGATTTGGATTTTCTGGTTTATTCACTATTGAAACCACTTTCCATTTGCCCACAAGATCATTTTGAGTAAATTCCTGAGACATTACACTATTTGCAAATAATAAAATTACAAGTACTAAAAGCTGTTTTTTCATAAAATCTGTGTTTATCCGTTAAATCTGTGGGTCAATTCTTAATCCTCTAACAACCTCAAAATCCTATAAAAATCATCGCTAGGTAGTCCAGCTTTTTCAAAGGTTTCAAAGTCCAGCTTTACTTTTTGAGTCCAACTCAAACTATCTGTTACATTCTGAAATTGGTATTTTTTATAAAGTTGCTTCGCTTGTTTAAAGTCATTTTTAAGCAAATAAGCGTGCGCCAAATTCATTTGTATCAATAATTCAGCACCATCAAGAATTTCCCCTTCTTTGAGAAATTTAATGGCCTTTCCGTACTGTTTCGTCAAAATATAGGCATATCCAAGCATATTGTAATCTTTACTGTTTGCTTTTCCATTCGTAACAATGATTGTGATTTTATCAATTGCCTCAGCGTATTTGCCTTGTTTGATTAAATCTGATGCCTGACTGCTTAAATCCGAATAAAAGGTCTTAGAAGCGCCCGTTTGGTTAAAACAAGTCGTACCGAAATCCTTGTAGATCTTTGATTTTTCAATGTCGAGCAGTTTCTGGAAATCTTGAAATTTATATTCCTTTTGAAGCTTATTCAATACGCAAACGCAAAAATCATCCGGATTAATTATTTTTCTGGCCAATTCAGAAGACTTACATTGACTAAGAATCAATTTCCGGTTTTCTAATGTCCAACCGCTACTCAATCGATGATTGACCCAAGGAACCACTTCGAGAATGATTTTCTGATTCATTATCCAATTTTTGCTTTCAAAACCAAACCAGATCGCATTTGAATTGGGCAATAAACACAAGGATGTATCGATTGAAAGCCGCTTGGCATCTTTACTTATCGCTTCTTCGCTTTCTAGACATGCATTTTGTTTTTTTCCAGTTTTCTTGAAATCTGCAGCCCAAACTTCATTTGAAAAAATCGCATAATTGCATTTATCCTCTCCAGAAATTTTTGACAAAAGAAAAACCGCACCTGCAGAACCTTGGCTTATTCCTGTTGGGTCCGGAATAGATTTTAAAACCGAAACTAAACTATTTGCTAATTGTTGATTCTGGTCCAAAAGCGTTATTCTATAAACGACTTCGGTAGTTCCTACAGGCAAATCGTCGGTTTTTACGACGATTCTTTCTCGGGCTGAAACGACAACTTCCTTTTTAGTAGCGCGTTCCTTGTCCCAATAACCATCACTTTGCGCTGAAAGGGAATGGAAGGAAATCGCAATTAATAGGACGTACAGGATTCTTTTATAATTCATTTTGTTGTTATGTCGTAAAGCTTCCAGCCTTTTGAAGGCTGGAAGCTTTAAATAAGTTCATTACTAATTATAACTCAATACTTTCGCCAATTTTGAGCAGCATTAAATCCTTTCCCTTATCGAAAAATTGACGAATCGCTTCTTCGTGATTGATTTCAATATAGCCAAAAGTGTCATAGTGTACTCCCAAAATTTTGTCACATTCAACAAAATCTGAAGCTAAAATGGCATCCGCAATATCCATAGTAAAGTTGTTGCCTATGGGGAAAATAGCTAAGTCCAATTTGGTCCGCATAGGAATCAATTTCATATCCATCGTAAGAGCGGTATCACCAGCAATATAAATATTTTTATGCTCGCCTTCAATGACAAAGCCTCCGGGATTTCCACCATT
>CAMDGJ010000141.1 GCA_945897545.1 Flavobacterium psychrophilum | reverse complement strand
TAAAAAGTAATATCTCCGATAGTACCTTTCAACTTAATTATGCCTTTTTGCCTTGCCATAATTTCTAAATTTTTAAATTAATACTGTTTCAAATTCCCTCAATACCCATCTTGTTGCAACACCTTTCGATTGATTTCAAAACAAAGATTACACTTAAACTATTAATTAATGTTATGGTAGTATTCCGTATGTCACTATCTGACATTAATGTCATAAAACGTCACAAATGAAACGTTATAATAATCTAAAATTGGAGTAAATTGCTACTTAAAACAAAGACAAATTTTTACTAATTTTATTTCGAATCAACGGCAATAATTGTAGCGTTCAAAAGCCAATCAAAGCCTAATCAAAAGTATAGATAGTGTATGAAAACTGAAATAAAGAGAGTGTGTATTTACCCAAAGGACATACAGCGTATTACAGGGAAGAGTTATCGACAAAGTATTCGATTGTTAAACAAGCTAAAAAAGGACTTTAATAAGATTCAAAGTAGCCTAGTAAGTGTGGAAGAATTTTGTGATTACACGGGTTTAAAATACGAACACGTAGAACCTCATATAAAAGGGTAAAATGTTTAAACCTATTTGTTTTTTGAATTACTTATTCATTAATATTCCATATATTTGTATGTGTAAGATTTGTCAAAAAAGATTTTTTTTTTGAGGTTCAAAATCGAGACCCTAGAATTATATTTTGAAAAAACCTTGTTAAACAAGGTATATTGGTTGGTAATACAAATCCCTTCCTCTCTACAAAGAACGAATGCTTCCTGCAAAGGAAGCATTTTTTGTTTTACAGCGGGACAAACTTTTTAGTTTGTACAAGCGTAGAAAATAAAAAATGATTTGGCATGCAATGCCAGACATGCATTCTTTGTGAGATCCACTTCGCGGAATCAACAAAGTTAATCCCTTCCTCTCTGCAAGTTAATTTTATAATCTAAAAAAGGTAACCGTAAGGCTACCTTTTTTTTGTAAATTTATCCCATAAAAATTTAATATGCGTTTAATACTTAAAACATTTTTTTTATTCACTGTGGTCAACGTTTTTTCGCAAACCACCAATCCTGTTTTGCCTACTGTGAAAATTGATTCACTTTACAGAGAAGACCAGTTTTATTTTGGTTTTACTCTGAATACATTGCAGAATAAACCTGTTGGTTTGACCCAAGATAAATTTTCTTCTGGTTTTTCTACAGGGTTTCTTAGAGATTTCCCGATCAACAAAGAAAGAACTGTTGCCATAGCTCCTGGACTTGGTTTTTCATACAATAGCTACAATCAGAATCTTAAGATTGAAAAAGCAAATCAAATAACCACTTACACAATTATTGATCAAGACACTTCATTTAAGACAAACCGATTCAGTCAGTTCTTGGTCGAACTGCCAATCGAGTTCAGATGGAGGTCATCAACTTTTGAAAGTCATAAATTTTGGAGGATTTACGGGGGGTTCAAGATGAGTTATTTGTTGTATGATAAGTCCGTTTATGAAGACGAACTAAGTAAAATAGTAGTTACCAATAATAAAGATTTTAATAAATTTTTATATGGAGCGTATCTGTCGGCTGGTTATAATTCGATAAATGTTTATGCCTACTATGGGTTGAATACCTTCTTTCAATTGGCGAGAACCAATACAGCATCTATAGATATGAATTCGTTTAGTGTTGGTATATTATTCTACATATTATAGCCAAAAAACCAGCAAAAGTAATTGTGGAATTATTCCCAAAAGTACGCCTATCACCAATTCTTTTGGTGTGTGAGCGTGCATTTCCAATCTTGATGAAGCTACAAAGCCATTCATAAGGACTAAAAAAGCAATACTATTTATATTTCGGGTTTGATTGTGTATGCTTAATCCAATAACAAACAGCGTAAAAGCACTAATGGCTACCATATGAAGGCTGGCTTTAATTCTAAAGAACAACAGTGTCAAAGCTAACACAGTACTTAACAATCCTCCCAAGAAGAAAAAATGAAATTCAGGAAAGTGGTCTAATGTGATGCTTTTTCGCAGTAATAAAATACCCAAAAAACACTGAATTACCAATGGTATTTTGCGTTGTGATAGGTCCGAAAACAGAATAGAATCTACTAGCCCAGCGGTGCGTAATACGAAATAAAAGAGAAGCGGCAATACGACAGTTATAACAACAATTTGAAAAAGGGCAAAGTATTTTTCTGGATTTGAATAATACGAATTGTTGAAAAAAAAGTAATATACAGCAGTATAAACCGGAATGAATATCGGATGGAATATATAGGAAAAAGCAGGAAGTGTTTTTTTTAAATTCATGCTGTAAAACTAAGTAGTTATTTGTCATTCCGAGGTACTAGGAATCGCAACAAACGAGCGCGACAAATTGGATTCCTCGTACCTCGGAATAACAAAAAGTGTAATCTTAAAATCGTTAATCTGCAATCTAAAATCTTAAATCTTTTTCCTCATTCTCGCTACTGGAATGTCCAGTTGTTCTCGATATTTAGCAATGGTTCGTCTTGCAATTGGGTAGCCTTTTTCCAAAAGGATTTCGGCCAGTTGATCGTCTGGAAGTGGTTTTTGTTTGTCCTCGTCCTCGATTACGTTTTGTAAAATTTTCTTGATTTCGAGCGTCGAAACATCTTCTCCTTGATCGTTTTTCATCGCCTCGGAGAAGAATTCCTTAATCAGTTTTGTTCCATAAGGAGTTTCCACATATTTGCTGTTGGCTACGCGGGAAATAGTAGAAATATCAAGCCCCACTAAGTCGGCAATGTCTTTCAGAATCATTGGTTTTAAGTTGGTTTCATCGCCTTCAAGAAAGTATTCCTGTTGGTAATGCATAATAGCATTCATAGTCACATAAAGCGTTTCCTGCCGTTGTTTAATGGCGTCGATAAACCATTTAGCCGAATCCAGTTTTTGTTTGATAAACTGAACCGCATCTTTTTGTGCATTCGATTTATCGCGGGAACTTTTATAGGTTTGCATCATTTCCTGATAATCTTTGGAAACGTGTAAAGAAGGTGCATTTCTTCCGTTTAAAGTCAAGACTAGTTCGTCCTCGACGATCCTAATGGCAAAATCAGGAACGACGTGTTCTGTAATTTTGTTGCTTCCGGTAAATGATCCGCCCGGTTTTGGGTTTAGTTTTTCTATTTCGTGAATGGCGGTTTTGAGTTGTTCATTCGAAACATTGTATTTTTGTTGTAGTTTGTCGTAATGTTTTTTGGTAAAAGCGTCAAATTGGTTTGCAATAATATCCATTGCTAAAGCCACATATTCCGTAGGTGTTTTGTGCTTCAATTGCAACAACAAACATTCCTGCAAATCGCGTGCACCAACACCTGATGGTTCCAATTCATGAATAATGTGTAACATTCTTTCAACTGTTTTTTCGTCGGTGTAAAAGCCTTGTGTAAACGCCATATCGTCGACCATATCGGGAATGCTTCGTCTTATGTAACCCATATCGTCAATGCTTCCCACGAGGAATTCAGCGATGTCCCGCTCGGAATCATTCAATATAAAAGTATTTAATTGATTGATTAAATCTTGGTGAAAACTGATGGGTGCGACCAAAGGAGATTCGCGTTCCTCATCGTCATCACTATAATTATTGGTTTGGGTTTTATACTCAGGCGTTTCGTCACTGCTTAAATATTCATCGATGTTAATGTCGCTCGTATTTTCACTTTCATTATCATCGTAATCGTCGAATTCGTCATTGGTATCATCATTGTCGAATTCGTCTTTCTCGTAAATTTCTTCTTCTTCTTCATTTCCTGTTTCCAATGCCGGATTTTCATTCATTTCTTCCAACAAACGTTGTTCGAATGCTTGTGTAGGCAATTGAATTAACTTCATCAACTGGATCTGTTGTGGAGATAATTTCTGGGAAAGTTTAAGATTTAGAAATTGCTTTAACATAGTAAGTCGCTAATTTGTTTTTGCCACAAAGGCGCTAAGCCACAAAGTTATATTTTTATTAAAAAGAAAAAGTCGCTAATATTTTAGTGTTAATAACTTGACTTTGTATTTATGAATCTTTTTATTCCATTTTTTATTAAAGGAACATTAAAATTAATTAAAAACCCCAATTGATTATTAGTTAATTTTAATTGACTAATGATTTGTGCTTGCCAGACTGGATTAACAATTTCAACTGCTTTTACTTCTACAATCACTGAATTTTCAACTATTAAGTCGAGTCTTAATTTCTCTTTAAGTATTACCCCATCATAAATAATTGGCACATCAATTTGACTTTGAACTTCCAATCCAGACTTGTTTATTTCATACGCCAAACAAACTTCATAGATTCTTTCCAATAGACCTGGACCAAGTTCCTTATGAACTTTAAAAGCAGAATTAACAATTATTTTGGCTATTTCTTCGGTTCTCTCATCAATCATTTTTTGTAATATTTAAAATTGCAAAACAAAAAAACTTTGTGCCTTAGCGCCTTTGTGGCAAGAAATTAAAATTCAGCATTTTGTGGCGTTCTCGGAAAAGGAATTACATCTCTAATGTTAGTCATTCCGGTTACAAAAAGCACTAATCTTTCGAATCCAAGTCCAAAACCAGAGTGAACAGCGCTACCAAATCTACGAGTATCAAGATACCACCACAATTCTTCTTCGTCAATTCCTAAGGCTTTCATTTTTTCGACCAAAACGTCAAAACGTTCCTCTCGTTGTGAACCGCCGACAATTTCTCCAATGCCAGGGAAAAGGATATCCATTGCACGAACTGTTTTTCCGTCTTCATTCAAACGCATATAAAATGCTTTGATATTTGCTGGATAATCAAATAAAATTACAGGACATTTAAAATGTTTCTCTACTAAATAACGTTCGTGTTCTGATTGTAAATCAGCTCCCCATTCGTTGATGATATATTGAAATTTTTTCTTTTTGTTTGGAGTACAATCTCTCAAAATATCAATCGCTTCTGTGTAAGAAACGCGTTTGAAGTTGTTTTCTAAAACAAAATTCAGTTTTTCTAGCAGCCCCATTTCGCTTCTTTCGGCTTGTGGTTTTGATTTTTCTTCGTCTAATAATCGTCCTTCTAGGAATTTCAAATCTTCAGGACATTTATCCAATGTATATTTAATTACGTATTGAATGAAATCTTCGGCCAAGTCCATATTGTCATTTAAATCGTTGAATGCCACTTCGGGTTCAATCATCCAAAACTCAGCCAAATGGCGAGATGTATTCGAGTTTTCGGCTCTAAATGTTGGTCCAAAAGTATAAATCTGTCCCAAAGCCATCGCAAAAGTTTCGCCTTCTAATTGCCCGGAAACAGTTAAATTGGTCTCTTTTCCGAAGAAATCTTCCTTGTAATTTATTTTTCCGTCTTCGGTTCTTGGTGGATTGTCGAATGGCAAAGCGGTTACTTTAAACATTTCGCCAGCGCCTTCTGCATCAGATCCTGTGATGATTGGCGTATTGACATAAACAAAACCTTTTTCTTGAAAATAACTGTGAACGGCATACGACAAAACTGAACGCACTCGCATAATTGCGCCAAACATATTGGTTCGAACTCTTAAATGTGCATTTTCACGCAAAAAATCTAGGCTTGGTTTATTTTTGGGTTGGATTGGAAATTTTTCAGCATCCGAGTCGCCAAGAATTTCTAATTTTTCAACTTTGATTTCAAATTTCTGACCAGCACCTTGGCTTTCCACCAAATTTCCGGTAACCGAAATCGCAGCTCCTGTTGTGATTCTCTTTAAAGTTTCATCTGGAGTGTTTTCAAAATCGACAACACATTGTATATTATTGATGGTTGAACCGTCGTTCAATGCTATAAATTGATTGTTTCTAAAAGTTCGTACCCAACCTTTTGCATTTACTCCTTGAAGTGTTGAGGTGCTGTTTAGTAAGTCTTTAACGCTGGTATGTTTCATTTTAATTGTAGATTTGCTTCGCCCGTTCACTACGTTCGGGTCTGATTTTAGATTTCTGAATTTTCGATCGAACTGCAAATATAATTGATTATTGTGATTTTTTAGCCCCGATAGCAGTGGAAATCCCACGCTGTTTTGCGTGGATTGAAACGAATAGCGGGATTAGCTCCAAGTTAGCATGTTCCTCGCATTGACTATTCAATGACTTCAGCTTCCAAAAGGTCTTCTTTTATAGCTTTCTTTTTTTCGAAAGTTAAAACTAATGCTGGCAAAACCAATAAGTTTGCAAACATTGCAAACAACAAAGTGCAGGAAATTAGAGCACCAAGAGCAATTGTTCCGCTAAAGCTGGACAGCGTAAAAATAGCGAATCCAAAAACTAAAACGATGGAAGTGTAAAATGTGCTTATTCCTGTTTCCCGTAATGCGCTGAATACAGATTTTTTGATTTTTCCGTTATTTTCAATTAGGTCGAGACGGTATTTTGCCATAAACTGGATGGCATTATCCACCGAAATACCGAAGGCAATACTGAACACCAAGATTGTTGAAGGTTTCAAAGGAATTCCAAAATAACCCATCAATCCCGAGGTGATACAAAGCGGAAGGATGTTTGTGATCACCGAAACCAAAATCATTTTTACGGAGCGGAACATATAAGCCATCAATCCCGCAATAAGCAAAATGGCGAAGATGAGTGATTCGATGAGGTTATCAATTAAATAGGAAGTCCCTTTCTGGAATACCAATGCTTTCCCTGTCATAGTAACTTTGTAACGGTCTTTTGGAAAAATCTCATCTATTTTCTTTTGCAATTTCCCTTCGACTCTTGCCATTTTTTGGGTACCAATGTCTTTCATAAAAGTCGTGATTCGGGCATATTGTCCCGTCGAATCCACATAACTTTTCATTAAATTGTCTTTAGTATTTTTTGTTGCATTTTTGGCATACGAAAGTATAAATGTTTGCTCTTGAGAAGTCGGTAATTCATAATATTCAGGATTACCGTTGTAATAGGCTTGTTTAGAATATTTTACTAAATTCACGATGGAAACTGGTTTTGACAACTCAGGAATTTCGGAAATGGTTTGTTGTAATTCGTCCATTTTTTTCATTGTGGACAATTTCATTACCCCTTTTTTACTTTTAGTATCAATCATTATTTCCAAAGGCATTACTCCGTTGAATTCCTTCTCGAAGAAGAAAATGTCCTTGAAGAATGAAGCGCTTTTTGGCATTTCGCCAATCAAACTTCCGGAAACTTTCATTTGCGAAACACCGATAATGCTGAAAACTAATAATAATCCATAAATGGTATAAATAATTCTTCGGTTGTATCGAACAGCGTATTCTACCCAG
>CAMDGJ010000140.1 GCA_945897545.1 Flavobacterium psychrophilum | reverse complement strand
GACTCATACAACCTACAATAAAAAACAGTTATAAAAATAAAAACGCTTATAACGGATGTGTAAAATCCTGTTATAAGCGTCTTTTTATTCTTTAGAAAACCGCGCTGATCAAAACAAGAGAGGTTTTTCAGTGCCCTCGATAATATCGGGACATTCTCTTAATTAGCAATTACTTCGAAACTTTGATTATTTACTTTTATTATGCTTAACGCTTTTGAGTAATTTAATAAAAAAGAAATAGTCTCTTTTTTGGGTTTCATCGAATTGGTAACTACCGTTTTTTTAGAGTAAATTTTTGCCATAAAGTAATAAAGGTTTGATTTTTTATTACAACGTAGAAATTTATCTTGTAGTATCAATTCGTTAAAATAATTTGATGTTTATCGATAACTTTTCGCATATTCATCAATGCATATCGCATTCTACCCAAGGCAGTGTTGATACTAACCCCTGTAATTTCTGAAATTTCCTTAAAACTCATATCTTGATACATTCGCATAACCAAAACTTCTTTTTGATCTGCAGGTAGTTCTTCAATTAGTTTTCGTAAATCAACTTCGACTTGTTCTCTAATGATTTTGTTTTCTATCGACGGAGAATCGTCAGACATAACAGAGAAAATCGAAAATTCCTCTGTTTCTCTGAACATTGGCATTTTTTTGTTTCTTCGAAAGTGGTCAATAATCAGATTATGAGCAATTCGCATCACCCAAGGTAGAAATTTACCTTCTTCGTTATAAGAATTTGATTTTAAAGTTTTAATAACTTTAATAAAAGTGTCTTGAAAAATATCATTCGAAATATCTCTATCTAAGATTTTCGAATATATAAAACCAAATATTTTTGATTGATGCCTATTGATCAATATTGTCAAAGAATTTTCATCGCCTTCAACATAATTGTTTACCAATAAAGAGTCTGAGAGTTGCACATTAGCCATAGTAATACGTTTTAGTTTTTTAATAAAAATTGGAGCGATTTATCTAAAAAGTAGTTCTATTGTATAGGCTAATTGTTTTTAAGGTTAAAACTTTGGCAAATTTAACAAAATTATATCCTAAGATGCAAGTAAAATCAATAAAATTAATTTTTGAAGGAAATAAATTAACATAACCTAAGTACTTTTTTAACCAGATAAGCGTTTAAAAACACTTAAAATTCTTAAAATATCATTGCATTTTAAACATAAAAAATCATTTTAAGATATAGAAATTTTGTGACATCTTCAATGCCATTTCTCATTTCAAAATTGATTACTTTTGTGAAAATTCGGTTTTCAAATGCAAATTGACCTTTCTACTTTAGATCCAAAGAAAAATATAATTATCAAAGGAGCTCAAGTTCACAATCTAAAAAATGTGGATGTTGCTATTCCAAGAAATAAATTAGTTGTCATAACAGGACTTTCCGGTTCTGGAAAATCGAGCTTGGCTTTCGACACTTTATACGCTGAAGGACAACGACGCTATGTAGAAAGTTTATCTTCTTATGCAAGACAATTTCTTGGAAGATTAGACAAGCCAAAAGTAGAATACATAAAAGGAATTGCTCCAGCTATTGCGATCGAGCAAAAAGTGAACACGACAAATGCACGATCTACGGTAGGAACTTCGACAGAAATCTACGATTACATCAAATTACTGTTCGCCAGAGTCGGAAGAACATTTTCGCCAATTTCCGGACAAGAAGTCAAAAAAAATACTGTATCAGACGTTATTACCGCAGTAAAAGAATTTGAAATAGACAGTAAATGGTTGCTCCTAGCTCCAATTCATTTGGAGCAAGGCCGAGCGCTGGAAGATAAATTGAAAGCGTTGCTCAATCAAGGATTCTCGAGAATACTGGTCGATAATGAAATGGTTAGATTAGATGACATCGAAAGTCATACGTTAGACAACAAAGACATTATTCTAATTATCGACCGAATTGTAGTCAATCCCGAAACTTCGGGAGAAGAGGAATTTTACAATCGCCTTGCTGATGCGGTGCAAACCGCCTTTTACGAAGGAAAAGGAATTTGCTATTTACAAGAATTAAATACTCACAAACGCTATTCGTACAGCAATAATTTCGAATTGGACGGCATCACTTTCTTGGAACCCAATGTTCATTTGTTTAGTTTCAACAATCCGTATGGTGCTTGTCCGGTTTGCGAAGGCTATGGCAATATTATAGGGATTGACGCAGAATTAGTGATTCCCAACACTTCTTTATCCATTTTCGAAAATGCCATTTATCCTTGGCGCGGCGAAAGTATGGGATGGTTTCGAGACGAGTTGGTAAACAACGCTTACAAGTTTGACTTCCCGATCCACAAACCTTTTTTCGAACTTTCGGAAGGACAGAAAGACTTAGTTTGGACAGGAAACAGTTATTTTCAAGGTTTGAATCGTTTCTTCAAGGAATTGGAAGAGAAAAATTATAAAATCCAAAATCGGGTGATGCTTTCACGTTATCGCGGCAAAACCAAATGCCATTCCTGCAAAGGAAAACGTTTAAGAATCGAAGCTTCTTATGTGAAAATCAATTCGAAAACAGTTTCTGATTTGGTCGATTTACCAATCAAATATTTGGTTACTTTTTTCAAAAACATTGATTTGGATGTATATGAAAAACAAATTGCCAAACGCTTATTATTAGAAATCAACAACCGCTTGGCATTTTTGACCGAAGTTGGGTTGGATTATCTGACTTTAAACCGAAACTCAGCGACACTTTCCGGTGGCGAATCACAACGGATTAATTTAGCGACTTCGCTCGGAAGCAGTTTGGTGGGTTCGATGTATATTTTAGACGAGCCAAGTATTGGTTTACACCCAAAAGACACTGAACGTTTGATAACAGTTTTGCAATCTTTACGTGATTTAGGCAACACCGTTATCGTCGTCGAACACGACGAAGACATTATGAAAGCTGCCGATATGATTATCGATATCGGTCCAGAAGCAGGAACTTTTGGTGGCGAATTGGTTGCCCAAGGCACTTTCGAAGAAATCTTAAAATCGACCTCATTGACGGCAAAATACCTCAACGGTGAACTGGAAATTAAAACGCCTAGAATTCGCCGGAAATGGAGCAATTACATCGAAATTTTAGGGGCACGTGAGAATAATTTACAAAACATTGACGTCAAATTTCCTTTGGAATGCTTGACCGTGATTACCGGTGTTTCGGGAAGTGGAAAAAGCACTTTGGTCAAAAAAATCCTGTTTCCTGCAATGCAGAAAAAACTGCATGGAGTTGGTGAAAAAGCGGGGCAATTTACCGAAATGCGTGGTTATTATCATAAAATACAGCACATAGAATACGTAGATCAAAACCCGATTGGCCGAAGTTCTCGCTCGAATCCCGTGACGTATATCAAAGCCTATGACGATATTCGGGAATTGTTTGCCAAAGAAAAACTATCAAAAATTCGCGGGTATCAAGCCAAACATTTTTCGTTTAACGTAGAAGGTGGTCGTTGCGAAACCTGTAAAGGAGAAGGAACAATCAATGTTGAAATGGTTTTTATGGCCGATGTGCAATTGCACTGCGAAACCTGCAACGGCAAACGATTCAAGAAAGAAGTCTTGGAAGTCACTTTCGATGGGAAAAACATTCACGATATTCTGACGATGACCGTTGATGATTCTATTTCTTTTTTCACTGCCAACAAACAAAATAAGATTATCCAAAAATTACAACCTTTGCAAGATGTTGGTTTAGGATATGTACAATTAGGACAATCCTCTTCTACCCTTTCAGGCGGTGAAGCACAGCGTATCAAACTGGCTTCGTTCTTAGTCAAAGGTGCTACGAAAGAAAAAGCCCTTTTTGTATTTGACGAACCCACTACCGGATTGCATTTTCATGACATCAAGAAACTCTTGGCTTCATTTGAGGCGTTAATCGATAAAGGACATTCGATTTTAGTGATTGAACACAATTTAGATTTGATAAAATGTGCTGACTGGATTATTGATTTGGGTCCTGAAGGTGGCGAAAACGGTGGACAATTACTCGCCGAAGGAACTCCCGAAGAAATCGTAAAAAACAAAAAATCAGTTACGGGGAAATATTTGAAAGAGAAGTTGTGATGATTAATCTTTGTTATGACCACAAACGATTGATTTAGGGTCTACAAAATAATCGTTCTAGTTTTTAAACAAGACGTTAAAAGTAGTCAAACTTACACGCTGTTGTACCGAAAGAATAAATCAAAATGGTAACTTTGCGCTTTGCCAAAATTTATGCTAGAAAACGATAACAACATTGAAGTATTGGGTGCGCGAGTACACAATCTAAAAAATATAGATGTCCGCATTCCGCGGGAAAAACTGGTGGTGATTACGGGACTTTCGGGTTCCGGAAAATCATCCTTGGCTTTCGACACCATTTATGCCGAAGGGCAACGCCGTTATGTAGAAACTTTTTCGGCTTACGCTAGACAATTCCTTGGAGGATTGGAACGTCCCGATGTCGATAAAATTGACGGACTTTCGCCTGTTATTGCCATCGAACAGAAAACGACCAGCAAAAGTCCACGCTCAACCGTTGGAACCATCACCGAAATTTATGACTTCTTGCGTTTGTTGTATGCTCGTGCCGCCGATGCTTATAGTTACAACACGGGCGAAAAAATGGTTTCCTATGACGACGAGCAAATCAAGGAGTTGATCACCCAAGATTTTGCAGGCAAACGCATTAATATTTTGGCTCCCGTAATTCGCGCGCGAAAAGGACATTATGCCGAATTGTTCCAACAAATTGCCAAACAAGGTTTCTTGAAAGTTCGCATTAATGGCGAGATAAAAGACATTACTACAGGCATGAAACTCGACCGTTATAAAACCCACGACATCGAAATCGTGATTGATAGAATGGTGATAGCCCCCCCCGCCCCCGAAGGGGGAGCTGACGACGCTAATTTGAAACGATTATCCGAAAGCATTGCTACGGCGATGTATCACGGCGAAAATGTGTTGATGATTTTAGACCAAGACACCAATGAAATTCGATTTTTTAGTCGAAATTTGATGTGTCCTTCGACAGGAATATCGTATCAAAATCCGGAACCGAATTTGTTTTCGTTCAATTCACCAAAAGGAGCTTGTGATCATTGCAAAGGTTTGGGAACAGTAAACGAAATCAACATCAAGAAGATTATACCCAACCCGAAAATATCTATAAATAAAGGTGGTTTTGCACCATTGGGCGAATACAAAAGCAGTTGGATGTTCAAGCAATTGGAAATCATTGGAGAAAAATACGATTTCAAATTGACTGATGCTATTTCGACCATTTCTGAAGAAGCAATGGAAATGATTTTGAATGGCGGAAAAGAAAAATTCTCTGTCGCATCGAAAGTTTTGGGTGTCACCAAAGAATACAAAATTGAGTTTGAAGGGATTTCGCATTTCATCAAAAACCAACACGACGAAAGTGGTTCTGCTACAATAAAACGGTGGGCAAAGGAATTTATGGACGAAGTAAATTGTCCGGATTGCGAAGGATCACGATTGAAAAAAGAAGCATTATTTTTCAAAATCAACGAGAAAAACATCACCGAATTATGCGATATGGATATTTCGGATGTGACGGCTTGGTTTTTGGATTTGGACAACCATTTAACTGATAAACAAAAAAAGATTGCGACCGAAGTTATCAAGGAAATTAAGGACAGATTGAACTTTTTGATGAATGTTGGTTTGGATTATTTGGCATTAAGTCGAAGTTCCAAATCACTTTCGGGTGGCGAAGCACAACGCATCCGTTTGGCGACACAAATTGGTTCGCAGTTGGTGGGCGTTTTATATATTTTAGATGAACCGAGTATTGGTTTACACCAAAGAGACAATGATAAATTGATTCATTCTTTGGAACAATTGCGCGATATTGGCAACTCGGTAATTGTTGTTGAACACGATAAAGACATGATTCTGCGCGCCGATTATGTGATTGATATTGGTCCGAAAGCAGGAAAACACGGTGGCGAAATCATCAGCAAAGGAACACCTGCAGAAATTTTGAAAGACCACACTTTGACGGCTTCTTATTTGAACGGCGAAATGGAAATCGAGGTTCCAAAAAAACGTCGTGAAGGCAACGGAAATTTTCTGAAACTGACTGGCGCAACCGGAAACAACCTGAAAAATGTGTCGATAGAATTGCCTTTAGGCAAAATGATTTGCGTAACCGGCGTTTCGGGAAGCGGAAAATCGACATTAATCAATGAAACCCTCTATCCTATTTTGAACGCCTTTTATTTTAATGGTTTTAAAAAACCAAAACCTTACAAAAAAATTGAAGGTTTGGAACATATCGACAAGGTGATTGACATTGACCAAAGTCCAATTGGAAGAACACCACGTTCGAATCCAGCAACTTATACCGAGGTTTTTACCGAAATCAGAAATTTATTTACAATGACATCCGAAAGTATGATTCGGGGATACAAAGCGGGGCGTTTTAGTTTCAACGTAAAAGGTGGACGATGTGAAACCTGCGAAGGTTCTGGCGTGAGAACTATTGAAATGAACTTCTTGCCTGATGTTTATGTAGAATGTGAAACCTGCCAAGGAAAGCGTTTTAACAGAGAAACTTTGGAAATTCGTTTTAAGGGAAAATCCATTTCGGATGTGTTGAATATGACAATTGATGAAGCCGTTCCTTTCTTTGAAATGATTCCGAAGATTTATCGAAAAGTCAAAACCTTGCAAGATGTCGGCTTAGGCTATATTACTTTAGGACAACAAAGTACCACCCTTTCCGGTGGCGAAGCACAACGCATTAAACTGGCGGGAGAGTTATCGAAAAAAGATACGGGAAATACGTTTTATATTCTCGACGAACCAACCACCGGCTTGCATTTTGAAGACATTCGCGTGTTGATGGAAGTGATAAATAAACTGGTAAATAAAGGCAATACGATTTTGATTATCGAACACAATATGGACGTGATAAAACTAGCCGATTATATTATTGACATTGGTCCAGAAGGTGGAAAAGGCGGCGGAGAAGTTGTTGCCAAAGGAACTCCCGAAGAAGTTGCCAAAAATAAAAAAAGCTACACGGCGCAATTTTTGAAAAAAGAATTGGCGTAATTCCCACACTTTTATAGCTTAAAAAAAAGCGTTAAGGAATCAAAAAAGTCCACCCCGCCCTAGAGGGCACTGAAAAACCTCTCTTGTTTTGATCAGCGCGGTTTTCTAAAGAATAAAAAGACGCTTATAACAGGATTTTACACATCCGTTATAAGCGTTTTTATTTTTATAACTGTTTTTTATTGTAGGTTGTATGAGTCGGTTTTTGACT
>CAMDGJ010000139.1 GCA_945897545.1 Flavobacterium psychrophilum | reverse complement strand
CTAGTATAATTGCGCTCGTAAGTTATATTGCCTGTGTTTATTATCATGGGGTCATCATTTACCTGTATCAAACTACCACTATTGTTGATGGTTACTGTTGCAGCAGGATTTACTGCAACCTTATTTGTAACGATCAAAGTCTTATTACTTTCTATTTGTAGTGTAGCCGCTTTTACTAATAAATCATTCCCTAAGAATAATTCTGTTGGTATTGTTTTTGTTCCAGTTCCAGATACCGTTAGGTTAGAGTAAGTCGCGAGCGTGATGGTTTGATTAGCTCCCGAATATTCAACTGTAGAACCCGCATTTAAATTGATATTTTCAATATTATTCCTAACAGAAGTATTTGTTGCACCATTAAAACCATCAGCATCGCCAGTTTTAAAAGTTCCCCCATTTTCAACGGTAACGGTTTGTGTTCCGGTTGGACCCACAATAGCATCGCCATTGATTGTAAAAATGCCACCACTTTTTACGGTAAAAGTTCCATTAGAGTTTAATGTAATGTTTCCATTAGAGTTACCTACATTTGTACCAGTGATTTCTAAATTTTGATAGGATTTATTTTTGATAGTTTGTGTAGTTATTAAATTATTTGCAAACTCAACAACACCTCCTGAAAGATTGTAAGTCCCATCTATATCTGGTTTTTGTCCTGTTCCTGAAATTATAAATCGGGTTGATCCAGACATTGTTAAATTTGTAGTCGCAACACCAAAAGTATTATTTCCAACATTCAATATTGCAGCATCCTTTATAACTACAGTCCCAACAACAATATTATTACTTGCTAAAGTTTTTGTACCACTTCCTGAAAAAGTGATGTTTTGATAGGTTGGTGCTGTAATTCCCTGCACCTCCTGATTTCCTGCTAAACCATATTCTACAGTACTTCCGGAATTTAGCGTTCGAGTGATTGATGGTATAACAGTATTGTCACCCACAAAACCATCTTTGTCACGAGTAATAAATGTTCCCGAAATATTAATTAGCGGGGCGCCAGCGTCACTTATAATCTGATTTTCACCTCCATTATCAAACGTCCCTCCTGCAGCAATATTTAAAGTTGCATTATTAAGACGCAAATCATTACCTCCAAGCAATAATGTTCCAGAAGAAACTGTGAAAGAATTAGTTACACGTAAAAGTGTATTTATTGTCACTATTCCTGATGAAGCAACTTCAATACTTGTCAAAGTATTAGCCACACCATTATTGACAGTAGCGTTTCCGGGAAAAGTAACTGAGCCACCCACAAATTTAATAGTCCCTTTGTTATCTATGGTTCCTCCTGTTGATGTGTATGTTCCGGATATAGTTAATATTGCACCTGCATCAATTTGTAATGTTCCGCCGTTTAGGGCTATGTTTCCAAGAGTTTGATTAGAGCTTATCTTTAATTTTGTTCCAGAATTTATTGTTGTAGTTCCAGTGTATGTTTTTGAAACACCTGAATAAACGACCGTGGCTGTATTATTGATTGTTATCCCAGGGTTTCCCGCAATATCACCCGAAAAAGTTACTTGTTGAGTTCCGTAAATATTTATGGGATTGCTACTGTTATTTACAATAGTATTGTTAAAATGCAAAAAACCATTAAAAGGGTTAATCTCCAAATTATTGTCGCCAGAATTAACAAAAATATCAACATTGAAAGTTTGTGTTGTAGCTGCCACATCATTTTCAATTTTACAATTGCCATTGTTATTTTGAAAAAAAATTCTCCTTCCTACATTTGTATTTATTGTTCTATCTGACGTTCCTAGTAAAAACAACAATTGATTTACATTGAAATCATTTGCTGAATTTAGATTCATTGTAGTATAAAAGGTATTATCAAATTTTATAATATTGAAAGTGCCGTTGCAATCAGGTCTTTGCCGATTCCCAACCTCTGAAGTATTCCAGTACCAATTGCCTCCATTGTTTGCATTACAACCAAAACCCCAATCCCATTCGCCATTTCCAGATGAACTACTCCAAAAAATCTCATCTTGGGCATTCATAGTAAATGTTAGAGAAAACATAGTAAACGAAATGATTAGCAATTTTATTCTCATATAAGAAGTCTAAATTTTAACAATATACTTTATTTGAGCTTTTTTTGGCTATAGCTTAGTCGCAACTATTTTTAGTTAAATTATTTGCAAATGATTATTTAGGTTAAATAACATATAAAAGTATGTAATTTTAAGTAATTTAACAAAAATGTTTTTTATTATTTACGCGATAACTTTATAGTGTTGATAATTTTTTTATCACTTAAAAATCAGTGCTTTATTACTTTTTGGCAGTTCTAAAAGGTCGGTAAAAAGCAATGAGATTTCGAATCAATAAATTTGTACTTTTAAGACTATGAAATGAGCGTAAGCCAATTAGGAGTTACTACAGTCAAATGCTGATATGCGAATTACTCCCGATACCCATCGGGAGGCCGATAAGAAACAATAAAAGGCAATTTATGAAAGTACTGCAATTCCCTTTAACGAGAATAACGATTGTTTTTTTGGCAGGTATTCTTGTTGCGTATTATTTTCAGCCCAATCCGCAAATTGTATTTGCTTTCCTTTTCTTTTTTATTTGTACATCTTCCGTAGCTTTTTTAGTTTCGAAAAGAGATTTTATAAATCCAATTTATTTTGGGTTGGCCACTTATTTTCTGGCTTTTGGTATTGGAGCCAGCACCCAAATCATCCACACGAATTCTTTTCAGCAAAGCAATTATATTCATAATACAGCCATTTTCGACAAACCGCATTTAGTTGCTGTTAGTGTTCGGGAAAAGTTGAGGAGTACAGCATACAACGACCGTTATATTGTTCTTGTTGACCAAGTGGACGATGTTGTAAAAACTGGTAGATTGCTACTGAACGTTCGAAAAGACAGCATGAATCATTCGTTCGACATTGGCAGTCATTTGCAAATCAAGGGGAGTTTATATAAAAGTGGTCCGGCGAAAAATCCCAACCAATTTGATTATGGCAAATACCTTGAAGGCAAACAGATCTATGCCCAGATGTATACTGATGCAGCCGAAATCAAAATAGGTTCTTACATTGAAAAAGATGTTTGGTATTACACCTCAAAGCTACGAACCAAAATCATTCGGAACTTAGAGAAAAGCAGTTTCAACAAGGCTGAACTCAATGTTGCCATTGCTTTAATTTTAGGACAACAACAGGATATTTCCCCGGAAATTATAAGGGATTATCAATTTGCAGGTGCTGTGCATATTTTGTCGGTTTCGGGATTGCATATTGGGTTTATTTTGTTGTTTGTCACGTTTCTTTTAAAACCATTTCCCAACACGCGTCGTGGTTCGTTTATAAAACTAATTAATATTCTAGCTTCATTGGCTTCCTTTGGGTTGATTGCTGGATTGGCTCCATCCGTGCTTCGTTCGGTTACAATGTTCTCGTTTGTCGCCATTGGAATGTATTTGCGAAGATGCACTAATATTTTTCACACTTTATTAGTTTCGATGCTGTTGATTTTATTAGTTCAACCTTCCTTTTTGTTTGATGTGGGTTTCCAGTTGAGTTACGTTGCTTTGTTTTTTATTCTTTGGTTGCAACCTTTATTGGCTCAACTTTGGACTCCCAAAAATGTCATTGTCAACTATTTTTGGGAAATTTTGACGGTTTCTTTGGCTGCTCAAATTGGTGCTTTTCCGTTGAGTATTTATTATTTTCACCAATTTCCAGGCTTGTTTTTCGTCACTAATTTAGTCATAATTCCTTTTTTAAGTTTGATTATGGCTTTGGGTGTTTTGGTAATGGTTTTGGCGGCTTTCGACTTTGTCCCGTTGTTTCTCGCCAAATCATTAGAGTGGAGTATTTTTATTTTGAATAAAATCATCAACTCGATTGCTTCCTTGGAGCAATTTATCATTCAGGAGATTCCGTTCAATTGGCAGTTGATGTTGAGTGTATATTTATTGCTGATCGCAACCATTATTTGGTTCAAGAAGCCTAGTTTCAATAGGCTTGCTTTGACTTTGATTTCCATAATTATTTTCCAGATTACCTATTTCGAAACACATCGAAGGATTCAAATCCAGAGTGAACTGGTTATTTTTAATGCTAAAAAAAGTACTATGATTGCAGAACGAAAAGGAGAAACTATAACACTTTATGCTAATGATAGTATTTTAAAGTCAGCATCAAAAAACAGGGCGCTTGCTTCCTATTCTATGGGGAATTTCAGTAATTTAAAATCCAAAAAGACTTTGCAGAATTTGATCTATTATAACGGAAACAAGATTCTGATTGTTGATGGTTTGGGAATTTATCCAATAGATATTCGTCCGGATATTGTCCTTTTTACGCAATCACCAAAAATAAATGTAGAACGTTTTTTGCAAACCACAAAACCCAAGTTTGTTGTGGCCGATGCTTCGAATTATAGAACGATTCAAAAATTGTGGAAAGCTACTTGTATTAAAGAAAAAATCCCTTTTCACGCAACAAGTGAAAAGGGATTTTATAGAATTGAATGAAATTATTTCTTTTTCAGAATATCATCAGCTACTGCCAACCAAGCCGGTGGTCCGCCAGCAACATAACCTGTACTTCCTATACCTGTGAAACTTGGTTTTCCATTTTTCTGTTTCGCTGTGGCAAAGTACACGGTCGGAAATCCTTGAATAGCGAATGCTTCTTGTAATCCAGCATTTTGAGCCTTAATTGCTTCTGCTTGGGCGGTTTTTCTTGGATAATCTAATTCAACCAAAACTACGTTTTTCTTTGCCCAAGCTGCAAATTCAGGGGTTTTCAACACTTCTTTTTGCAAACGAATGCACCATCCGCACCAGTCACTTCCTGTAAAGAATAACAACATTGGTTTTTTTGATTTATTAGATACTGATATCGCTTTATTGATGTCTGTTTCCCATTTTAGTTCCTGCGCTTCAACGGCAAACGAACCCACTACTACTAAAACTATTATAAATATTTTTCTCATTTTATTTAATTTTTAAATTTATTTTCCAAATATAGTGCCATTATTTTACTTCTTGCATTAATTTTTTTACTATTGGCGAAATTAACATCAAAACTATTCCCGCAATCAAGGCATAAATCGCTAATTGTTTGTAGCCATCAGCGTATACTATTAGTTTCTCAGCATTGGAAACATTTTCGGAAGCGTCTGCAATATTGGCACCCAATAATCCTGCAAAATACTGTCCGTAAGCACTGGCGAGAAACCACATTCCCATAATTACAGCTTGTGTTTTTTGAGGTGACAGTTTTGTCATCGCTGACATTCCTATTGGCGACAAGCATAACTCCCCGAAGGTGATTACAAACCATCCAAAAGTGAATAATCCTAACGAAGTTCTTCCCTCAGCATCGGCGAAGAATTTTGTATAATAAAATATCCAGAATCCTCCAGCCAGAAATAGAAATGCCAATCCGAATTTGATTACGGTATTTGGCTCCAGTTTTCTTTTACTCATCCAAAGCCAAACTAATCCTACCAAAGCTGCAAAAGCGATCACAAATAATGAATTGGCAGAATTATTGACTCCATTTGGATCTAATTTGACACCATAAATAGTATTGTCTAAATTGTTTACGGCAAAAGCGCTCAAGGAGCCACCACTTTGCTCAAAAAATGCCCAGAAAACAATTGAGAATAACATAAAAACGACGGCAGCTATTAATTTTTTATTTTCAGACAGCGTAAAACTTCTCATTTCATAGATTAAATAAAGTAGTGATCCAGGTCCAATTAGATACATAAAATAATCAGTATAAGTGGTGTTGGATACCATTATCATTATTACAGGAATTATCAATAATGAACCTATATAGGTACTAATTTCTATAATTCTTCTTTTAGATTTTTCAATATGTGCCAAAGGTGACAGACCAATTTCCCCCAGTGATTTCTGGGTTTGAACGAAGGTCAACAAACTTATAATCATTACAACAGAGGCAAATCCAAAGGCCAAATTCCATCTTAAATTTTCAGGAATTAATGATTCCCAAAGCGTTCCATTGGCGACAGCAATACAAATATATCCTCCAATTAATGCTCCAAGATTAACTCCTGCATAGAATAATGAAAAACCAGCATCTCTTCTATTGTCATCATCTTTATATAGTTTTCCAACCATTGATGAAATGTTAGGTTTGAAAAAGCCAGTCCCTACAATTGTAAAACTTACTCCAATGAAAAAAAATTCTTTGGGATGAATCGCCAAAATAACACTGCCTACAATCATCAATAAACCGCCCCAAAAAAGGGACTTTCTAAACCCGAAAATTTTATCAGCAAATAAACCTCCAATAAATGTAAAGGCATATACCCAGGCTTGGGTAGCCCCATATTGCAAATTAGCTTCAGTGTCTTTCATAGTCAATTGACTGACCATAAAAACATACAACATTCCGCGCATTCCATAGAAACTGAAACGTTCCCACATTTCACTGAAAAACAAGTACCACAATTGTTTGGGATACTTGCCTTTGAAGTTTTGTATTTGTTCGATCGTTAAAGTTTGTTCCATAGTTGTTGCTGTTTTAATTAGAAACCTATAAGGTTTTTAAAACCTTATAGGTTTTGTTTTGTTACTCATACATCTTAAACCATATAGGTTTAAAGTGATGGATATTCAATATTCTTTGTTGTGTGCATAAATATAAAATTTTCAATATCTCCAAACCAATTTATAACTTCCACTCTTTCTAAAAGCGTTGGTTTTTCAGATAATAAACTATTGTACGATGAGTATTTCCAATCTTCCAGTTTATTACACATTTTATGATGAATAGGGTTTTGATGAATATACAAAACCATATTTCTTAAATATTCTTCATCTGAAATCAATGTTCTTCTTAAATAATCAATAAAAAGTGCTCCTTTGCGGTTGTGTTTCTTATTGAACGATTTTGTGTAGCAATTGAAAAAATTACTAAACTGTTGCATTACAAATTTTTCAAAATCCACTTCGGTTTCAGGTTTTACTTTTGGAAACTCTTTATTTGACTCCAGTATTCGATAGCTTTCATAAAGTTCCTTTTTATCTTTAATTTCAATCAAAAAATGGAAATGATTTGGTATTAAAACATACGAAAAAGTTGAAGCAATTGGGCTAATATACTCATTGAACTTTTTTAAAAAATAGCTATAATTTTCATCATGTTTAAAAAGCTTTTCACTTCCAACGGCGTGATTAAAAATATGATAAAATTTACCTGTCGCTAAGGGTATGAAATATTTCATATATAACTAATGCGAATCAAGGGTTGAAAAAAGTATAAAAAAAGAAAGAAATATCTTTCAATAAATTAGTTTAATAAGCTGATAATCAGTATATTTATAGTGTATTCAACGCACATTTAAATATATGATTAATCAGCCTAAAGCCCTAAAATTAAT
>CAMDGJ010000138.1 GCA_945897545.1 Flavobacterium psychrophilum | reverse complement strand
TAGGTTTTGCTGAGATGATATAAGTGCTTTTCTTTTGGCACATCCATGAAACTGTACACAATTGGCACAATCATCAAAGTCAAAAGATAAACCGTAATCACGTTGATGGAGGTTACCAATCCAAATTCGTATAGTAAATCATTGTCCGTGATCATGAACGTGGCAAATCCAACAGCAGTAGTTAAATTTGTCATTAAAGTGGAAACCCCAATTTTTGAAATGACGCGTTGTAGTGCTCTGGCTTGGTTGTTATGGGTTTTTATTTCCTGCTGGTATTTATTGATGAGAAAAATACAGTTCGTAATCCCAATAACAATAATTAAAGGCGGAATAATTGCCGTTAAAATTGTGATTTTATAATTGAATAATCCTAAGGTTCCGAAGGACCAAACCACGCCAAAGAGTAAAATGCAAATGGATATAAAAGTTGCCCTATAGGAACGAAAAAAAAAGAAAAATATTAAGGATGTAATGAGTAAAGCCGCACCAATAAAAAGCCCGATTTCCCCTTTCATATTTTCGGCATTGATGGTTCGAATGTAGGGCATTCCTGAAACCCGAAGATCAATTCCTGTGGCTTTCTCGAATTTCTCGATTTTTGGAACCAAATTTTCAACGATGAAAATTTTTCGTTCTGCCGTGTTGACAATCTTTTTATTCAAATAAATTGCAGAACGAATACTTCCAGATTTTTTATTGAACAATAATCCTTCATAAAAAGGAAGGTTGTTAAACAGTTCATTTTTTATTTTTTCTAAGTAAGCCACATCTTTTGTTTGACTTTGGTCTATGAGCGGAACTAATTCAAATTTCTGAGCGATGGTGTCCTTTTGTAGTTTTTTTAAATCATTCATTGAAACGACAAGTTCTACTTCGTTAGCATTTTTCAATCCCGTCATTAATTCGTTCCAAGCAGCATAGGCTTTTGGAGTAAAAAAGGTTTTATCCTTGAATCCAATAACAATAAGATTACCTTCTTCGCCAAATTTATCCAAGAAGTCGTGGTATTCTTTATTCACTATATGTTTTTGCGGAAGCAGATTGGCTTCGGTGTAAGTCATACTAAGATTCTTCCATTGGTAACCAAGAAAAACCGTTAGGACAAAAATAACTAATAGTATTGTGATTCTATTTTTGAGTATTATTCTGGCAATCATTTCCCAAAACCCTACTTTTAATGCTCTTTTCATAAAAAATGTAAAATGGTTGCAAAGTTAAATAAAACGCAGTACTTTAAATAATTTTAACTCTTCGAATTAGTTAAATTTGTGTTGTTTTTCTGTAAAGATTAAATTTGTATTAATAATTTTTGGGTTGTACTAATTTATATATTTGGTTTTCTCATCTTTGTAAGAGAATAATTAAAGAAGTTGAAGTAAATACTTATGAAAAATTACAAAAACACCATATTTTATTTGGTAATTACAGGAGGTTTTACGGCTTTGATTTATTGGATATTGAGTATGGGAAAAGGGTTAGAAGTCCATAAAAAAACCGTACTTCCCCTAACCGACAATGGGCATTGGAATGATTTTATCGATTCTATGTCGCTTAATCTGTATCATCCTTTAGCCATACTTTTGGCACAAATTATCACCATAATTGTTGTGGCTCGTCTTTTTGGCTGGGTTTTTAGGAAAATTGGTCAACCCTCAGTCATTGGAGAGATAATTGCAGGAATAGTTCTTGGGCCGTCTTTGTTGGGCTTTTATTTTCCTGAGTTTTCTTTGACTTTATTTCCTGCTGCGTCCTTAGGGAATTTGCAATTTTTAAGTCAAATTGGGCTTATTCTTTTTATGTATGTCATTGGTATGGAACTCGATTTGAAAGTTCTGCAAAATAGAGCTAAAGACGCCATTGTGATCAGTCATGCTAGTATTATTTTCCCTTTTGCATTAGGAGTAGGTTTGGCTTATTTTGTTTATTTTAAATTTGCTCCAGAAGGAGTTGCTTTTTTGCCCTTTGCCCTTTTTATGGGGATTGCGATGAGTATCACCGCTTTTCCTGTTTTGGCGCGAATAGTGCAAGAAAGAGGTATTCATAAAACCAAATTGGGAGCGATTGTAATTACCTGTGCTGCTGCCGATGATATTACGGCTTGGTGTATACTTGCTGCGGTAATCGCCGTTGTAAAAGCAGGAACTTTTGTAAGTTCTCTTTATGTTATTGCGTTGGCTATGTCTTATGTTATTGTAATGCTTTTTGTTGTAAAACCATTTTTAAAAAAAATAGGCGAATTATATGGTGCAAAAGATAAATTAAACAAACCAGTTGTTGCCATTTTCTTTTTAACATTAATTATTTCTTCTTATACTACAGAGATTATTGGCATTCATGCACTTTTTGGAGCTTTTATGGCAGGCGTAATTATGCCGGACATTACCAAATTCAGAAATATATTTATAGAAAAAGTGGAAGATGTAGCCGTTATATTATTACTTCCTTTATTTTTCGTACTTACTGGATTGCGAACCCAAATAGGATTGTTAAACGACCCTTATCTATGGAGAATTACTGGATTTATTATACTAGTTGCTGTTGTTGGGAAGTTTTTTGGAAGTGCTTTGGCTGCAAAATTTGTGGGGCAAAACTGGCGTGACAGCTTAACGATTGGTGCCTTGATGAATACACGAGGTTTGATGGAATTAATAGTTTTAAACATTGGGCTGGATTTAAAGGTGCTGACTCCAGAAGTATTTACTATGATGGTGATTATGGCATTGGTTACGACTTTTATGACTGGACCAACGTTGAATTTTATAAATTATATTTTTAATACGAAGGATGAAAATGTTTCGGAAGAGATCCCAATGAATCGCAAGTATAGGATACTAATATCTTTTGGTAATAATGAAAAAGGTAAATCATTATTGAGATTGGCCAATAGTTTTGTGAAAAAGCAAAAGGAAAAGTCAACAATCACTGCTATGCATCTTACATTGAGTGATGAAGTACATTCCTATAATATGGAAGAATATGAAAAAGACTGTTTTTTGCCCATACTTAAAGAGTCTAAAGAACTGAAACAAGAAATCACTACCTTGTTTAAAGCCACTATAGATATTGAAACTAATATTACTGATATTGCCAACGATGGAGAATACGATTTGCTAATGGTTGGCCTAGGAAAATCTATTTTTGAAGGAACTTTACTAGGTAAAGTTTTAGGATTTACGACTAGGATCATAAATCCCGACAGATTGATTGATAAGTTTACTGGTAAAGAGGGGTTATTTGAAAATTCGCATTTTGACGAAAGAACGAGGCAAATCATCTCAAAAACAAAAACGCCATTAGGAATTTTGATTGATAAAGAATTGCAAAAAGTAAATCAGGTTTTTATTCTAATAGTAAATCCTGAGGATTCGTTTTTGTTAGATTATGCACAAAAATTGATTTACAACAACAATTCTCAAATTACGGTTTTTGATGTAAATGGTCACCTCGACACCAATTTTGTTCTTCAAAGCTCCATAAATTCGCTACAGCAGCAATATCCCAAAAACATAACTTTGAGGGATAATATAGTTGTCAAAAGTGAGCTTTTAGCCTTACAGGATTTAATGATAATTAGTATCGAAAGTTGGAAATCTCTCGTTGATTCGCAAAGTATCTGGCTAAGTAAAGTTCCTTCGGTTTTGATATTGAAACATTAATTCATAAAAAAATCCGCTTCAGCGGATTTTTTTATGTGATTTCTTAAAGTTAAACCTTCATAATTTCGGCTTCTTTATGGGCAAGATGTTCGTCGATTTTTCTAATAAAACTATTAGTTAAAACCTGAACTTCTTCCTCTGCATTTTTACAAAGATCCTCAGATGTTCCTTCTTTCTCTAGTTTTTTAATTTCGGTGTTTGCGTCTTTACGAGCGTTTCTTATTCCTATTTTAGCGTCCTCGGCTTCTGATTTTGCTTGTTTTGCTAAATCACGTCTTCGTTCTTCTGTCAAAGGCGGAACGCTAATGATAATTAAATCACCGTTATTCATAGGGTTGAAACCAATATTTGCCACCATAATTGCTTTCTCGATAGTATGCAACATATTTTTTTCGAAAGGCTGAAGGGTAATAGTTCGCGCATCAGGAACGCTCATTTTTGCTATTTGCGATAATGGCGTAGCGGAACCGTAATAATCGACAAATACACTTCCTAGCATAGCAGGGGATGCTTTTCCCGCACGTATATTTAGGAATGATTTTTCTAAATGGGCAATAGAACCCGCCATAGATTCTTGGGTGCTATCTAAAATAAACTCAATTTCTTCGGTCATATCTTTCAGATTTCAGATTTCAGATTTCAGATTTCAGTTGTACTGTTATCTGCAAACTGCGGTCTGGTAGTTATACATTCACTTCAGTTCCTACACTTTCACCTTGACAAATTTTCAACAAGTTTCCTTTTTTGTTCATGTCAAAAATTACGATTGGCAGCTTGTTTTCTTGGCTTAACGTGAATGCCGTTGTATCCATAACATTCAAGCCTTTTTTCAATACATCTTCAAAAGTAATATAATTGAATTTTGTTGCAGTTGTATCTTTTTCAGGATCAGCAGTATAAACTCCATCTACGCGAGTTCCTTTAAGAATTACGTCAGCATTAATCTCTACGCCACGCAAAACGGCTGCTGTATCTGTTGTAAAGTAAGGGTTTCCAGTACCCGCTCCAAAAATTACAATTCTTCTTTTCTCGAGATGGCGATCTGCTCTCCTTTTAATGTAAGGCTCGGCAATAGATTCCATTTTCAAGGCAGTTTGCAATCTAGTTTTCATCCCTTTGTTTTCCAGCGCACCTTGCAAGGCCATACCGTTTATCACCGTAGCCAACATTCCCATATAATCGCCTTGAACACGATCCATACCGTTACTTGCGCCCGCAACACCTCTAAAAATATTTCCTCCGCCTATAACGATGGCTATTTCTACGCCTTGGTCATGCACTTTTTTGATCTCATCGGCATAGTTATCTAATCTTGCTGGATCGATACCATATTGTCTATCACCCATTAATGCTTCGCCACTTAATTTCAGAAGAATTCTTTTGTATTTCATTCTTTTTATATTTTAAAATTTGGAATTTTGCCGTCACAAGTTTATAATAAAACTTTTAGTATTGTAGTGCAAATATAGGTATAAACTGTTTTTTTTAAATTTTGTTTTTTAAAAAAATAAATAAGGCATCGATTTTTTTTATTAACATTGTTAAATATTTTTTTTTTCAAAAAAAACAATTAAATTTGATTACCCATTTAAATCTACTGTTTTGATTTACATTTTATGGTGTTTAAATATTGTTTAACAATTTATAAAACATCGTTATGAAAAAATTATTTGAAAAATTTTATGTTTACATCTCTACTTTATTATTTGGAGGTAAGGGTACATCTCATTATTAATGCAAAAGTTTTTAATAGAATATAAAAAATATGGGATAAAATTGCTTTATTTTCTTTTAACTGACTAAACTTTGTTCAAATAAAGTTAAATCCATCGCATTGTTTACATCATATTCGCCAATTTTTGTTCTTCGTAATGCTTTTAAATGTGCTCCAGATTGTATAGCTCTTCCGAAATCATAAGCTAAGGAGCGAATGTATGTTCCCTTGCTACAAACCACTCTAAAATCGATATCGGGAAGTGCAATTCTTGTAATTTCGAATTCGTGTATAGTAGTCTTGCGAGTTTCTATATCAACAGTTTCTCCAGCTCGAGCGTGTTCATAAAGACGGATTCCGTCTTTTTTTATGGCTGAAAAAATAGGTGGTTTTTGATCGATTTCTCCTAGAAATTGTTTTGCCGTGTCAATAATTAAGGATTCATCAATATGTGATGTCTCAAAAGTTTCGTCTATTTCGGTTTCTAAATCATAGGATGGGGTGGTCGCTCCAATACAGAAGGTACCAGTATATTCTTTTGCTTGACCCTGAAGTTCTGTAATTCTTTTGGTAAATTTTCCAGTGCAAACTAATAATAATCCGCTTGCTAATGGATCTAAAGTTCCTGCGTGACCAATTTTGAATTTCTTGGGAAATCCAGCTTTATTAATCAATGCATATTTCATTTTATTGACTGCCTGAAAAGAAGTCCAATGCAAAGGCTTATCTATCAAGATGATTTGTCCGTTTAAATAATCCTCGGTAGACATTATATTACAGTCAATGGATGAATGAAAAAATGAATTGCCAGCAATACAATTCCTGCAATAATTCGGTAATAACCGAATACTTTAAAACCATGTTTGGTCAAAAATTCAATAAATGATTTAATAGCTAAAAGCGCAACTATAAAAGCTACAACATTTCCTATAATCAAAAAGTTGATTTGGTCGTGAGATAAAACAAGACCATCTTTATAGTAATCGTAACATTTTTTTATTGTCGCGCCAAGCATTGTTGGCACAGCTAGAAAGAATGAAAATTCAGCTGCAGTTGTTCGAGATAATTTTTGAGACATGCCACCCACAATACTTGCGCCACTTCGTGAAACTCCAGGTACCATTGCTAAACATTGGAATAATCCAATTTTAAAAGCTTGTCCATAACTGATTTCGGTAGATGTTTGAACTTCTTCGTCATCGGTAAACCAATCATCAACTTTTAATAAAATTATTCCACCAATCAATAGAGAAATGGCCACGGTTAAAGGGCTTTCTAATAAAGCATCAATTTTTTTGCTAAACAATAATCCAAAAACCACAGCAGGAATGAAGGCTACTAGTATTTTGAAGTAGAAGTCAAAAGATTGGAAAAAGCGTTTGAAATATAAAACCACCACCGAAAGTATTGCTCCTAATTGGATGACAATAGTAAAAAGTTTAGTAAATTCATCATGTTCAATCCCGAAAAAAGAAGAGGCAAGAATCATATGTCCTGTGGAAGACACCGGTAAAAACTCAGTAATCCCTTCAATAATGGCAATAATAATAGCTTGAAAAGTATTCATTTATATTTGTTTAGATTTTTTAAGAGTAGCATAAATGGTAATTGCAAATCCTATTAATACAGTTGTTGGAGCCAATCGGATTCTTCTGAAATTAAATATTTCATTGTTAAAGACATTCGGATCTTCGCTGCCACCGCCAGACATCAATATGAATCCTAAAGTTATTACGGCTATACCAATAAGTAGAATGGTATAATTTACTTTCTCAAAAAGAAATTCGTGTTTTTGTTCTTGATTTTGTTCTTTTTTTTTCATTTTTAATATAAATCATCTGTTCTTAAATTCAAAAAGCGTTGCGTTGCAAAATAAGTGCTTATCCATGTAATTAAAACACCAATTCCAAAAACAAACAATAGTACGAAAGCAACAAGTAATTTGTCATCAAGAATCCCTAGATCAGGAAAATTAGTTTGAAGATAAACTAATACTACTATTAGTGCGATGATGGCTAAACCTGCGCCAATCATACCCAATTTAATGCTTCGCAACACAAAAGGTTTTCTGATAAATGATTTTGTAGCGCCAACCATTTGCATTGTTTTAATGATAAATCGATGGGAATAAATGGACAAA
>CAMDGJ010000137.1 GCA_945897545.1 Flavobacterium psychrophilum | reverse complement strand
TAAATATACTGATTATCAGCTTATTAAACTAATTTATTGAAAGATATTTCTTTCTTTTTTTATACTTTTTTCAACCCTTGATTCGCATAAATAGCTAATTTTTATGAAAATTTAAAATTGTGGTATTACTTTTAGAATTAATTGATAGTTTTTTAGAGTTGAAATTTAATTGAAATTTATGAAGGTATATTTTATTTTGGTTGTATTCGTTTTTTTTAGCAGCTTGACTGTTTTTTCGCAAGAAAAAAACATACAACATACTGTTGTTAAAGGCGAAACAATCAGCGGAATTGCAAAAAAATATAATATAAAAGCAACTGAGATTTATCAATTAAATCCAGATGCAAGAAATGGTGTAAAGTATAAAACAGTTTTATTAATTCCATCTAAAGCAAAAAGCAACAGCGTTTCAACGTCCAAGATTACAAACAACTTTCCTGAAAAATCACACGAAGTTCTAGCTAAAGAAACTCTTTATGGCATCGCTAAGCAATACAACATAACTATAGAGGATTTGTACAAAATCAATCCAAACTTGGAAATAGAAGGATTGAAAAAAGGTCAAATAGTCAAGATTCCTCAAACTATTGTGGAAGAGTTGGTCATAACTAAAGAAGCTGAAAAAGCGATTGTAGTGCAAAATCCAATTGTTGCCAAAAATACTATTCCAAAAGAAAAAATAGTTGTAGCTCCAAAAGTGGAGGAGAAAAAGATTGTTCCTGCCGAAGGAATTGAGTATGTGGTCTTATCCAAAGAGTCGTATTATTCGATTGCAAGAAAATACGGAATTTCAGTTGTCGATTTACAAAAAGCCAATTTAACTTTAGAAAACAAATCTTTAATAGTGGGACAGAAGATTATTGTTCCAGCAAAATCGGAAACGAAATCTATTGTTCCTATTAAGAAAAGCACGTTAAACGAAAATCAAGAAGCCACCGTTTTATTACAAGAAGTTATTTCTGAAAAGAAGCTAGAATCCGAAATCACACACGAGGTTTTACCCAAAGAAACCAAGTATGGAATTGCAAAGGAATATGGAATTACCATTGCCGAATTGGATAAACAAAATCCGAATAGTGCCAAAAAATTATTGGTTGGTTCAGTGCTTAAAATTCGCAGTTCTACAATAATTGAAGGCAATGTTCCTGATAGTCCGGTTGTGGTCAAAGAAGAATCGGATAAAAAGGATTTCGATAGCAATGTGAATAGAGTTTATGATGCCGTATTTGTAGATCAATTAATTGCTACAGCATCCGAAAATATTGGGACACGATACCGTTCAGGTGGTACTACAAAAGATGGTTTTGATTGTTCAGGATTGATGTGTTATACTTTTGCCAACAGCGATATAAAATTACCAAGATCATCTAACGAAATGGCTGCTTACGGTTCAGTTATTGAAATTTACAATGCTCAAAAGGGCGATTTAATTTTCTTTAAAACTAGAGGAAGTAGAAGAATCAACCATGTGGGAATGGTGGTCGAAGTTCTAGATGGTGAGATTAAATTTATTCATTCTTCTACGCATGCTGGTGTTATTATTTCTTCTACAAAAGAATCTTATTACGAGAGAAATTTAGTTCAGCTGAATCGGGTATTGTAACAAAGGTTTTATTATTTTACATATTTCAGGCATTTCTTTTTGTCTTTACATACTTCCTTTTCTATTTATAACTATTATTTGACTGTACCACTATATTGTGAGTGCTGTTAGCATTGAACACTGTATTGGTCAGTAATCCGGATACAATACTAAAATCTACAGCGTTGGGACCTGTAAACTGCATAGATTTGATAATCTTACCCATGTTGCCTCCCGCCTGAGTACCGTGCCTTTCGTAATTTAAGTCCGCTAATCGACTCCAAGTTTAAGTTGCAGGATCATACTGCTCTGTAATTTTCAAAGCATGATCAGTCTCAACTCCATACACAAGTTCATTTTGTACTTCACCACCAATTACTAGTAACTTTCCATTATAATTGGCAACCATAGCCGCAGCTCTTGGAGTTGGTAAATTTTGATTAATAGGAAGTGTGCTCCAGCTATTATTGGTAAAATAATAAATAAATAAAAATTTTATTCCGTTATAATTTTTTGGATGAATCATTGTTATTTCGAAGATATAGTGTATTTCATCTATAATATAAGGTATTTTATCTGCTTTTTTACTCAACTAAGTAATATCTTATAGTTAATATTTCTAGTAATTTGATTAATGGTAAAAGAGTATATATCGTTTCGCTTAAGGTAGGATATTTTATACACAACTTATAAATTTTGTGTAGTTCATCGGTATTATTGTTAATTATAACGATTTTATTTATTATTCGCCATACTTTTGACAACGAAACAATTACTAATCAATTAAAGTCCCAACATTGTGAAGCCTCTAAATTTAAAAATTTTAAACCTACTAGTAATTATGACGTTGCTTTTTTCCATAAAAGGTATTAGTCAAAATACTCAATCTTATACTAATAATATTATGGAAACCATAAATGCATCTGGCACCGATGCAACCGATAGTTCGGGTACAGTTTCCTATTCAATTGGGCAATTATTTTATACCTACATTGGATTATCGGTTTACAATGTAGCTCAAGGTATACAACACGTGGAATCAAGTGAATTTTTGTCTACTGCGGAAAATACGGTTGAATCTAAAATAGGAATGTTCATTTTCCCAAATCCAACAACGGATTTTGTTACTTTAAATATGGAAGGATTAGAATATGAAAATGGCTCACAATCATATCAACTTTATGACCTTCAGGGGAGACTTTTAATACAAAACACAATTAAAAAAACGGAAACTCAAATTAATTTAAACAATCTTAATGCATCTGTATATATATTAAGAGTATATGCAAATAACAAAGTTCTAAAAACATTTAAAATATTAAAAAATTAAATTATGAAACTTACACTGACCCTACTATTATTTGTGACTGTTACGCTAAATGTATTTGCACAGTCACCAGAAAAAATGAGCTATCAGGCAATTATTCGATCACAAGATAATAGCTTAGTAGATAATTCGAACATAAGTCTAAAAATTATTATACACCAAGGAACGGCAACGGGAACCAATGTGTACCAAGAAACGCATTCTGCTAAAACAAATGGCAATGGTCTAGTTTCTCTTGAAATTGGAACAGGAAGTATTATTTCTGGAAATTTTAGCGCCATAGCATGGCAAAACGGCCCGTATTTTATAGAAACACAAGTAGATGTATATGGAGGAGTCAATTATAATATTATCGGGGTCACACAACTTTTGAGTGTACCTTATGCTTTGTATGCAAAAACTGCTGAAAGGATAGTAGGAACGAATGGTACGAATCCATATAGAGCTGTAGTTGTTCCCTTTACTACATCACGAGGGATAGCGAGTTCGGATATAAATAATACAATTGAATGTACCACATCTGCCACATTAACATTATCTTTGGGTTTCGGCGCGATGGCAATAGGCGATACAATTAATATAGAATCGCACAATGGTGCAGCTTTAACAATACAAGCGGCTACTGGAGTAACAATCAATTACAACGCAAATGGTAGTGCAAATTTTGCTAGTATTACTAAAAATATAAGTTTTGGATTATTAAGAAAATCAGGTGTAAATGCCTACATAATATCTGGACAATGAAAAATCTAATTTACTTTTTTTTACTCTTTTCATCAGTAGTTTTTGCACAAAATTACAATTATGCTATTGGGAATTCTAAAAAAATTATACTTCCAACAGTACCTGCTGTAAATAATCAACCAGAAGAAGTAGCGTACTTTTCTGCATACGTTTTGCCTTTAGCACAAAAAGCTAATATTCAAACTGCTTTAAATACTTATGGCGCTATTAGATTAGAAAAAGGAGATTATTCGGGGGTAAATATAACAATGAGTAGTAATCAAAAAATATATGGAGCACCTTCTTTTCAATCAAGGATTTCAAATATAACAATTGCCGCAGGAAGTACAGGAGTTGTTTTAGAAGATTTATTTCCTTTGGATAAAACTATAACTCTTCAAGCGGGAGGTGTAATATCTGGCTGTATTTTTAAATCTATTAAATGGTGTACTTTATCAGGAACTAATGTAATGTTTGAAAATAATACTCTTATAAATTATCTTGGAAATATAAGTTTAAATTGTAGTGCATCGGGTTATTTTAGAAATAACAAAATAATTAGACATCAATCAGGAAGTTCAAATTCACTGATCCTGAAAGGGAATAGTACTACTCCTAGTTATGGTAATACTAATTTGTGGACTAATTTCTTAACACCCCACGGAAATACAACAGAACTTGATAATTTGCAATCACAAACTTTTGTTGGTATAGATGTAGAATCTTGGAATTATACTAACGAAGGAACAAGGGCTGCGATATATGCTAGAAACGTTACTAATCTAAAAATAGCTGATTTAAACGGAGGAACTAGCTCAGCAGTTAAAACTCCTGCTTTTGATATTGATGCTTTAAATTTGACGATGTTAAACCGAGAATTAGCTCGCTCAGATGATATTTTAGCTCTAAGAACTAATATGTTTGCAATAAATGGTAATGGTACTTATACAAGACAATCAGGAACTAAAACAGGATTTGACTTAGTAGGTAATTTTAGCTTTAGCAGACATATAAAATATGAAAATGTTGAACAAACCGCTACAATAGTAAACGCGACAGCAATAAGCAATATTACAAATGCTATTTTACAAACTGAAAAGACTCCGTGGTCAAGACCAACCTGGAACACAATTCCAGATCCATTAGGGGTTAATTGGGCAACAGAAAGAATTGGTAAGCCTGACAGTAGAGCTTATATACAGAATTTAATAAACACTAACGGTATTGCGCAATTGCCTGAAGGTATTTTCTACATAAGTTCAACTTTAACTTTAGCTGCTAATGGGTCTAAAGGAATTATAGGGCAAGGAACTGGTAAAACAGTTATTTGCGGATTAACAGATAACTTTCCTCTAATGTCAATAACTCCAAGTGGTGGTGATGGTAATGTTATATTAGGCTATTTAACATTGCAAGGTGGTAATACTGGGTTTTATGTATCGACTGATTACGGATCAATAAATCTTGCTTATCAGTATATGAAATTTGTTGTATTTAGAAATCAAAATTATGCTATACACTTAAAAAGAACTGGTGGTTTTGATAATAATTTTCTTGAAAACTTAGCTTTTCTTAATTGTAATATAGGATTCTACCAAGAACCAACCCCTGGTGATTTTGGAGAACAAAATTCCGCTTACGTAGACAAAACTATGTTCTATAAAAATCAATTTTTAAATTGTAACAAGGGAATATCTATGCTTGCTACAAGGGCAGACAATTTAAATGCTTGGGTAGATTGTAAATTCAATGTAGGATCTATATCGCTTGACTTAGGAAATCAAAACGGAGCTATAGTAGCAAATTGTGATTTTTCAAACTATACAGGAAATCATGTAATAAATAGTAACAAAATATCTATATACAATGCAAGGTTCTTCAGTAATAATCCTGCATTATCTATATTTAAGACCGTTAATACAAACATAGAAGGATGTGAGTTTTTAGATAATGAGAGATTATTTGTACCAATTCTATCTAATACTCCAAATCATCATATTTCAAATTCTGTAGTTACAGGAGACGTAGAGGTTATTGTTCCCGTAGGTCAAGGGTATGGATTAGCTTCTGCTATTTACTCTAATAATAATTTAATTGCTAATTCAAGTTTAAGTAAATTATTAGTAAACGTTAAAAACGGAGTGCCTACTACAATAATAAACTCTACACCAGACCCTTACCCTCAATTTTTAGTAACCCAATAATTTTTTTTATTCAGTAAATAACTTAGTTATTGGTATGATTAAATTGCTGCATTCATAATAGATTAAATTAAAATATTGTCCAATATATTAATAAAAAAGAGGTACGGGTTTGTCATACAAATCATTACCTCTTTTTTTGAAAATCAAATAAAATCGAAAAGCTAGAGTTTTTATGTTAATAATTAGGGTAGGAAATGCTGTTTTACAATATAATTTGCTAACTATTATATTTTTTAGTTAAATATTCCATTCAGCTTTAATTTGTTAATTAATGAAGATACTCCGAGGCAAATAATAAGAACCGTAAAACAAGATAGGAATGATAAAAGTAGTTGCCATATTAATAAATTAGGAAATATTTTTATAGGTATTATTGAGTTCAATATCATTATAATCAAAGGATTTGCCACAAAAATGGTCATTGTGTTTTTTCTAATAAAAGTTATAATATTGCTAAATCGCTCTGATTTTATCGTTATAGAATTTTGCAGTAGTGCTGTGCAAAATACTATCGAAGCTAAGAAGACGCCGGGGGCTAGGTCTGAATCATGTTCTTTGCTATTAATTGCTGTAATTTACATTTGTGTCTAAATGAAGACTCAATATCTATTCCTAACCACAATTCATGAAACATAAAGTGCTATTTATGATTTCCCTTTAAATTTTTTAAAAACGAAGGCAACCAAAAAGGCAACTCCTTTGGGTTAAAACTGTAGGGTTCAAATTGCAAATAAATCCAATCGGGTTTAAATATATTTATAATATCCTAAGACCAAATATTCCTTTGAATATTTCCAGTTGATATAGGAATACGATTTACAGCGAATACAGTACTTTCTATTACTTATTTTTCTACTCAAAAAGGAAATACTTGATAATCACAAATTGACTAAGTCTGAACATCTTGTCGCTTACGTAACAATTCCCCGATCAAACGTCGTGTATAATCGCCTACACCGTCTTGGCCAGGTTCCTCTGAGCCACAAATGAAGAGTATTTTCCTTTTATATATTTATTTTTGTAATATCTCAGTAAATTTCGAAAATGAAAAGGTTCAAAAAACCTTAAATATTCAACTAAATAATCTGCAAAAGAAACATCCTTCCTCAAAGTGTGTAATTTAGCAGCTGCATCCGAAAGTAAATGAAATTGATTTTCAAATGAAATATATTTTTCATAATTTTTTCTTGCATTAATTCCTAATTCTAAATATTCATTTTCTCTGCTTCTGAGAATATTTTCAATTTCACTAACGTCTTTTTCTTTGATGCGGATGGAACAACTTTTCCAATCAATTTCTTCAGACTCTACCCATTCGTCAGAAATTATGACTGGGGCAATTCCCATTTTCATACTTTCATATAGTCTGTAAGAATTAGGACCTATGCCGCGTGGACATAATATAAATTTACTTTGAAATGAAATTTTAGCATATTTTTCAAAATATAAATTACGTTCTTTTTCTTCTAATTCCCAAGAATTGTAATCCTTTGTGTCTTGTATATTATCATCTCCTTGAAAAAATTCTATGATTTTCTCTCGAACAAACGGATAGGTACGAGAAGCGCCAATAAAAGAAAATAAATATTTCTTTTCGTAAATTTTATTTGCTGAATATTCAACATATGAGTTATTTGATGATTGTTCAAGATAATGATATGGATGATGCATTTTTATATTAAAATTAGATTTACATATCGAAGGAGATATTGTAGGAATAAATGTTAGATGTATATCCGTATCATGATATAAATAACATTTATTTTTATATAATCTATATATTGGATGTTTTAATACTTGAAAGAAATAAGGATCTTCACC
>CAMDGJ010000136.1 GCA_945897545.1 Flavobacterium psychrophilum | reverse complement strand
TAGAATCCCTATTTAATTGGCTTATTCAAAAAACGGATATTCAAAGAGCTAGTAAAGTAAGGTCTGCAAAAGGACTGTTGATTCATATCTTTGGCAAAATCGCTTCCGCTTTTTTAAACTTAATCTTTTAACCCTTGATTCGCATTATTTATTTTACTTTATCAGTGAAAAGCAATAAAAAAGTATTCTTTGTAAGCAAACTTAATCCATAATTACAAATGTTACAATTTTTAAAGAGTTCTTTATATTCAATTTAACATACGTACAATAAAAAACGCCCAAGTTTCCTCGAGCGTTTTGGCTATAATTACTATTTTAAAATTATGCTATTCCAGCAGCAGCAATTAAGTTTAAAGCTGAACCAGCCACGAACCAACCTATTTGACCTTCGTTATACGTATGGTTAGCTAAGATAGTATCTTTGCTTCCATCAGCGTGATTGAATTCTAAAGTCAATGGTTTTCCGGGAGCAAAATCAACTAAATCTACGAAGTTAATTGCGTCATCTTCTTGAATTTTGTCGTAATCTGCTTCGTTTGCAAATGTCAACCCCAACATACCTTGTTTTTTCAAATTCGTTTCGTGAATACGAGCAAAAGATTTAACCAAAACCGCTTTCACACCTAAGAAACGAGGTTCCATTGCGGCGTGTTCACGAGAAGAACCTTCACCATAATTGTGATCACCCACAACAACTGAGGCAATTCCGACCGCCTTGTAGGCACGGGCAACAGCAGGAACAGTATCGTATTCTCCAGTAATTTGGTTTTTAACTGAATTTGTTTTTTCAGTAAAAGCATTAACTGCTCCAATCAACATATTGTTTGAAATATTATCTAAATGACCACGGAAACGCAACCAAGGTCCAGCCATAGAAATATGATCCGTAGTACATTTTCCGAAAGCTTTGATCAATAACTTAGCTCCAAAAATATTTTTTCCATCCCAAGCTTGGAAAGGTGCGAGCAATTGCAAACGATCTGAAATTTCGCTTACAACAATTTGAACTCCTGACCCATCTTCTGCTGGTGCTTGAAATCCGTTATCTTCAACCGCAAAACCTTTTTTAGGCAATTCGTCACCAAAAGGAGCAGTCAATTTCACTTCTTCACCTTTGTCATTGATCAAAAAATCCGTCAACGGATTGAAATCCAAACGACCTGAAATGGCTAATGCAGCAACCATTTCCGGTGAAGTTACAAAAGCGTGTGTATTTGGGTTACCATCGGCACGTTTAGAAAAGTTTCTGTTGAAAGAGTGAACGATGGTGTTTTTCTCTCCTTTATCAGCTCCGGCTCTATCCCATTGCCCAATACAAGGTCCACAAGCATTAGTAAATACTTTGGTTCCCATTTTTTCGAAAGTCGCGATGATGCCATCTCTTTCGATAGTATATCTAATTTGTTCTGAACCTGGATTGATACCAAATTCCGCTTTTGGGCTAATTCCAAATTCAACGGCTTGGTTTACGATTGAAGCAGCACGAGCCATATCTTCGTATGAAGAGTTGGTACAAGAACCAATTAATCCCCATTCTACTTTCAACGGCCAGCCGTTTGCTGCAGCTTCTTCTTTCATTTTAGAAACTGGCGTTCCCCTATCTGGAGTAAAAGGACCATTAATATGTGGTTCTAAGTCCGACAGGTTGATTTCGATTAATTGGTCGAAATACGTTTCCGGATTTGCATATACTTCTGGATCGGCAGTTAGGTAAGAAGCCACTTTATCGGCAGCATCGACCACGTCTTGACGACCTGTCGCAGAAAGGTATCTTCTCATGGACTCATCGTAACCAAAGGTAGAAGTAGTTGCGCCAATCTCGGCACCCATATTACAAATAGTTCCTTTTCCGGTACAAGACATTGAAGTAGCTCCTTCTCCAAAATATTCAACAATAGCCCCGGTTCCACCTTTTACGGTAAGAATGTCGGCTACTTTTAGAATTACATCTTTTGGTGCAGTCCAACCAGATAATTTTCCAGTCAACTTTACCCCTATTAATTTTGGAAATTTCAATTCCCAAGACATTCCAGACATTACATCTACTGCGTCAGCTCCACCAACACCAATAGCCAACATTCCCAATCCGCCTGCATTAACAGTGTGCGAATCAGTACCAATCATCAAACCTCCGGGGAAGGCATAGTTCTCTAGAACGATTTGGTGAATAATTCCTGAACCTGGCTTCCAAAAACCAATTCCATATTTATCAGAAACTGATGAAAGAAAATCAAAAACTTCTTTGGATTGAGAATTTGCCACGGCCAAATCTTTTTCAGCGCCATTTTTAGCTAGAATCAAGTGATCACAGTGCACTGTTGTAGGAACGGCAATAGTTTTCTTTCCAGCGTGCATAAATTGCAATAAAGCCATTTGGGCAGTTGCATCTTGACAAGCTACTCTATCTGGCGCAAAATCTACATAATCAACACCTCTTGAAAAAGTTGCTGAAGGTTGACCTTCCCAAAGGTGGTTGTATAAAATTTTCTCAGTTAATGTTAATGGACGTCCGACTAATTCTCGTGCTTTGTCCACACGGGAAGTCATATTTGCGTACATATTTTTAATCATTTCAATATCAAAAGCCATAATAAATTAGTGTGTTTGTTTATTTGTACTGCAAATTTAAGAATTTAAGATGAGAATTAAAAAGAATTTAAAAGAAGCCCGCTTTCTAAAAATTATTATTGCAAAATAACTACTTTCATCACTATTAATTAAAGAAAAATCAAATTTTAGCTATAATTTTAAATAATCAATATTGTAAGTTTATTTTCTTTAAAAAACCAAGATTTTAATTTAATCACTTTAGAATAGTGGAAAAAATATTTACGATAGTATTTTTTTACTAAGATTTAGTTACACTTGAACAACGTTATTATAAAGTAAAGATGCATTTTTTGAACAAACAATTGAAATGATTTTATAGCCATTTTGTTAAAACTCCAAAACGATTTCGTTACCAATAAATTTGTTTCCTAAGGCAATAATTAAATTTTCGCCATAAAACTACTTTAGAGTAATTTTTTGATAATCATTTCCTCTGTAATTCCCTCCGCATCCGCTTTGTAATTTTTAATGATTCTGTGACGCAAAATTCCTGTCGCTACAGTTTTTACATCTTCGATATCGGGAGAAAACTTTCCGTTGAAAGCAGCATTGGCTTTGGCAGCCAAAATTAAATTCTGGGATGCTCTTGGACCTGCTCCCCAATCTAAATAATTTTTAATATACTCATTCGATAAAGTATTGTCAGGACGGGTTTTACTTACTAAAGTTACCGCATATTCTATGACATTATCAGCAACTGGAATCCTACGAATCAGGTGTTGAAAATCGATGATTTCTTGAGCTGTAAACAATGGATTTATAGATGAACTCGTATCAGTAGTAGTACGTTTTACCACCTGAACTTCTTCATCAAAAGAAGGATAATCTAATTTAATTGCAAACATAAAACGGTCCAATTGCGCTTCTGGCAAAGGATAAGTTCCTTCTTGCTCAATAGGGTTTTGAGTTGCTAACACAAAATAAGGTAGGTCTAATTTATAGTTTTGACCTGCAATCGTAACGGAGCGTTCCTGCATCGCTTCAAGTAAAGCAGCTTGGGTTTTAGGTGGTGTTCTGTTGATTTCATCAGCAAGAATAATATTCGAAAAAATAGGTCCTTTTATGAATTTGAACTGCCGATTTTCGTCTAATATTTCACTCCCCAAAATATCCGAAGGCATTAAATCAGGCGTAAATTGAATTCTTTTAAAATCTAGACCAAGCGATTGTGCCAACGTATTCACCAGCAGGGTCTTTGCCAATCCTGGTACTCCTACTAACAGTGCGTGACCTCCAGAAAATATACAAAGTAGTATTTGGTCAACAACAGCATCTTGACCTACAATAATTTTGGCGATTTCTGCTTTTAGTTCGTTTCTTTTTTGGACTAAATTATGTATTGCTGCTACGTCTGACATAGTAAGGTTTGAAGTTTGAAGTTAGAGATTAGAGGTTACCTGCCTTCCGGCAGGCAGGGAAGTTTTAAGTTAGAAATTGAAAACTGATTTGAATTGCCACCGTTATTGGGCACTAAAAACTGATTACTGAACACTACTTTTTTAGCCAATTGTTAGTAAAAGTACAATCTCTATATTCACCAATGATTTTAATATAAGTGTCTTTAATTTTGACATCGAACCATTTTCCGATGGCTTTGATTTGTTTTTCTTTTAAGGCCAATTCTTTAATTTTAATATAATCTTTGGCATAATCCGCGGTATGCTCATCTATTCTGTTAGTTACAGTAATTAACTTATATTTTTTCTTTCCTGCTTGGTCATCGTCTAATAATGGTACAGAAATATCACTCTCTTTCAAATTGGATACCTGACTGTATAAAGTAGGATCCATTTTTGTTAATTCAAAATGTGTATCTTGAGTTTTTGGATTGATCAAAACTCCGCCGTTTGTTCTGGTCTCCTTTTCATCTGACATTGTTTTAGCCGCTTCCGCAAAAGTGATTTCCTTGTCGAGAATTCTTTTTCGAATTAAAGTGATTTTTTCTTTAGCTTCTTTTAGGTCATCAGCAGTTATTGCAGGCGTCAATAAAATATGGCGCAACTCTACATCTTGACCTTTAATCTTTTCAACATAAATAATGTGATAGCCAAAATCCGTTTCGAAAGGTTCAGATATTTCTCCTTGAGCAAGACTAAATGCCACTTCTTTGAACTCTTTTACAAATTGCGTTTTTCGGTTCATTTTGTAAAAACCTCCTGTAGCTCTTGATCCGGGATCTTGAGAGTACAATACGGCTTTTGTAGCAAAACTGGAACTACCTTCCTGAATTTCTTTTTTAAACTCGTTCAATTTATCGATTACTTTCTTCTTTTCGGCCTCCGAAACTTTAGGGATTACCACAATTTGTGCAACTTCCATTTCGGCACCAAAAACAGGGAGATCAGCAGTAGGGATTGTTTTGAAAAAATTACGAACTTCTTCGGGTGTGATTCCAACTTCATCAACAATTTTCTTCTGCATTTCTGAAGTTAGCTTTTGTTCTTTCAAAATATCAAAGAAATAAGTTCTAAAATCTTCCTCAGAATCTTTCTTGTAATAACTCACCACTTTTTCCATAGAACCAATTTGTTCTACCATATAATTTAATCTTTCGTCCATTAATGATTTCACATCGGAGTCAGTAACTTTCAAACTATCTTGCACAGCTTGGTGAGCATACAATTTATCTTCCATCACTTTTCCCAATATCTGACATCTCGTAACATCTTTTATAGAGCCACCGGACCCCGCAATTTCTAAATAAGTTTTATCAATATCCGAATCTAAAATAATATAATCACCTACTTTTGCAATTACGCCATCAATTTTTTGCTTTTTTACCGTATTTACCTTTTTAATGGTATCTACGGCATTTTGATTGATTATTTCTTGTGCCATAGCCATTCCGCTAGAAACTAATAATACAAAAAAACTAAGGGCAATTTTATTATTTATGAATTTCATTGAAGTCAATTTTGAAAGCATTATTTTGAAAAATTAGTATTTTTTAATTGCAAATTATTGTTAAATCAGCGTTGCATTCAACTGAAATGCACTTCTGAAAAATTCTGACCAAAGATACACTTTAAGAATCAAAAATTATAGTTGTAAAAATAACAATTCAATTATATATTTCAAGTTTACTTACTAGTATTAACAAAACTTTATAGACCTATTTTGATTTCATTTGGAATGATGCGGATGCTATGATAAAGAACTAATTCCAAATAATAAAAGTAACACTACTTCTTTTATCTCTTTCTATTGTTTATCAATTTGCCTTTTCTTAAACCGAAGCACCTAAAAAAGGCAAAGTTACATCTGAAGATTTTTCTTTTCAATATGCTGAAATACTAAATTTAAGGTCGAAAAAAAAATTACTTATACAAATTACGATTTTAAGCAACTAACGTCAAAATGAAAATTATTATCTAGCGAAATTAAAACTAAAACCCGACGAATTATGACTTATTATCGAATTTCGTAAAGCTAATCGCAAATCAAAAAAAGTATTACAAAATACTAATCCATTACAACTACTAGATTTCTTGTTTGCAAAAAATCTTGAATTTAAAAAACTACATACTTCAGAAAATAAATAAAAAAAGCTCCCAAAATTGAAAGCTTTCTACAAATATGCAATTCAAATTATGAATTTAATTTTTTAGATTTTCTATAAATTGATCAAACAAATACGATGAATCGTGTGGACCAGGACTTGCTTCCGGATGGTATTGCACAGAGAAACAGTTTTTGCTTTTCATTCGCATACCTGCAACGGTGCCATCATTGAGATGAAGATGCGTGATTTCCATATCAGGATGGTTGTCTAATTCTTCTTTGTTCACGGCAAAACCGTGATTTTGAGAAGTAATTTCCCCTTTTCCAGTTATCACATTTTTCACAGGATGATTGATTCCTCTGTGGCCATTGAACATTTTGTATGTAGAAATTCCGTTTGCCAAAGCAATAACTTGATGTCCTAAACAAATTCCGAATAATGGTTTGTCGTTTGCCAAAATTTCTTTTGCAACCTCGATTGCACTTAAAAGTGGATCTGGATCACCAGGCCCGTTAGACAAGAAATATCCGTCTGGATTGAATGCTGCTAATTCTGAATATTTTGAATCATATGGAAACACTTTGATATAACAATCTCTTTTGGCGAGATTGCGAAGGATATTAGTTTTAATTCCTAAATCTAAAGCGGCAATTTTATACGTTGCATTTTCGTCACCAAAAAAGTAAGGTTTCTTAGTAGAAACTTTAGAAGCTAATTCCAAACCTTTCATGTCTGGAACTTTTGCTAATAATGCTTTTAGCTCTTCGATCGGTGTGTTGTCAGTACAAATTACCGAGTTCATTGCACCGTTATCTCGAATATAACTTACCAATCCACGCGTATCAACATCAGAAATACAGATAAGGTTTTGTTTTGTAAAATAATCTTCTAAACTTGCAGTAGCATCTTCTCTTGAATAATTAAAACTAAAATTTTTACAAACTAAACCAGCAATTTTAATATCTGCTGATTCGATTTCTCTATCATTCACTCCGTAATTACCAATGTGAGCATTTGTTGCTACCATAATTTGGCCAAAATATGAAGGATCTGTAAATATCTCTTGATACCCAGTCATTCCTGTATTAAAACAGACTTCTCCAAAAGTAGTTCCTGAAATCCCGATAGATTTTCCGTGAAATATCGTTCCGTCGCTTAATAGAAGGATGGCGCTTTTTCGTGTTGTGTATTTCATTGGTTGTTTATAGTTTTTCCTCACCCCCAACCCCTCTCCAGAGGAGAGGGGAGACAAGCTTGAATATTTTTGTTTTGCAAATTTAATTCAAATTATAGTTTTGAAAAAATTAAGTTTTAAGAAGAAACCAAAAAGTTATAATCTAGCCCCGATTAAAGTGGAAATCCTTTTTCTTTTTCTTTCAAAAAGAAAAAGATTGTAACAGAAAGCGGGAGAAATGTTTATTGAAATCCCAAATGTTTTGCTCCAAAAAAAAAGGACAAACTAATAAAAGTTTATCCTTGATTTATATTGAATAATTATTTTCATAATTAAACCTTGTCTTCTGTTGGAGTTTCATCTTCAGCATCTGCGATAGGAGCTTCATCAATAACTTCTTCTGTAGTTGCTTCAACTTCAGCGACAGCTACTTCTTCAACTTCAGCGACAGGAGCTACAACTTCAGCAACTGGTGCTGTTTCTGCAACTTCAT